>CAYWNK010000045.1:0-28992 GCA_964459495.1 uncultured Planctomycetaceae bacterium | reverse complement strand
CTTCTCGAGCTTCCCCATGGCGGCCCGATGCACGGCCCCCGGCAGTAGCCGGAAGTAACCGCCCCCACCCACCGGGAGGTTGCGACCCAGCATGGGCAGCGTCGCCACGGGAAACTCAACGATGTCCCCGCCACCAGGCGCGGGCACGATCGAGATGCCCGGGTCAAAGTCGGGGATACCGTAGGTTGGATGGCTCACGGGGTGGATCGACGAGTCGTAGATGTAGCCCCGCCGGACAAGCACGTCGAGAGCCCAGAACGTCTCGCGTGTCAGCGTGAAAGTGGAAGCGCGGAAGCCCACCGGGAGCGGCGCCCCAGCTGCCTGGAGAGCTTCCTCGGTCCTGGCTAGGTCGACGTCGAAGCTGCGCGCATCCAGGTCGAAGAGAAAGAGGTGCTCGTAGCCATGACTGGCGATCTCGTGTCCCGCGTCCACGCAGCGCTGCACGAGGTCGGGGTGGCGCTCAGCGATCCAGCCCAGAAAGAACATGGTGGCCCGAGACCCGCGCCGATCCAGGCAGCTGAGAATGCGGTCCATACCGACATTCAGCCGGCTGTCCATGGCCTCCCAGTCCTCGCGCTTCACAAAGGTGCGCAGGTTGGCGACCTGGAAGAACTCCTCCACGTCAAAGGAAACCGAGTGCAGCGGTCCGTTCGTCATAGTATGTGAATTCATCGGCGGCGCAGTGCCTCGGCCGCAGCCACCACACGGCGGGCGTTGCCCCGCCACGTGAGATCCTTGCCCTCCACTGTAGCGCGGGCCGCAGCTCCGAGTCGGGTGCGCAGCTCCGCGTCGCGCGTCAGGCGGCCCAGGGCCTCCAGCAGCGCATCACCGTCGCCAGGCGGTACGAGCAGCGCGTCCTCACCGTGGGTGAGCACCTCACGCAGGTTGGGCTGATCGGGGGCGACGGTTGCCAGCCGGGCGGCCATGTACTCGTGCAGCTTCAACGGCGAAGCGTAGGGGTTGATGGCGGGCACAAGGGCCACATCAAATGCCGGCAGCACCGACGGGATTCGGCCGTGGGGACGGGTTCCCGCAAAGTGCACTCGGTTCTCCACCCCGCGCTTGGCCGCCTGGGCCCGTAGATCGTCTTCCACCGGTCCGGCGCCTACGAGCACCAGGTGCGCCTCACCAAGATCTCCGCCTGCTGCCATCCCGTCGATCACTAGGTCGAGACGATGCCAGTCCCGGTAGTAGCCGACGAAGCCCAGAATCGGCCCGCTCGTGCTCGCGATGCCCAGGTCCTCTCGGGCTGCACTGCGATCGGGATTGTCGTAGTGCTCAAGGTGCACGCCGTTGGGGGTGACCAGCAGGCGATCGCGCTCAACGCCCATCTCGACAAGCATCTCCCCCAGCACGTCTGTGACCACACAGACCCGATCGGCACCGGTGAAGGCCTTGCGTTCCAGGCGCTCGGCGGTCTTGGGAAACGAGAGCCCACGGGTCTTGCCCAGCTCGAGCACCATGGGCGAGTTGACCTCGAGGATGAGCGGTACGTTGAGGCGCTTGGACGCCTTCACCCCCGCCAGGTTCGCAAAGGCGTAGCGCTCGTAGATCACATCGGGAGCGAAGGCACGGGCTTCCCTCACCAGCCTCCCGGTTGCAGGGACCGTGTAGGCATACTCCGCCAGTTCACGCACAAAGCGCGGCGCTTTGCCGAGCAGGCTCCACGGGGAGAAGCCGCCTTTCTCAGCCTCCGGCTCAGGCGCCGGCTGTTCGGGCCCGGCCTTTTCTACAAGGGCGGCCTCGCGCACCTCGTGCCCTTCGGCGCGCAGGGCCTCGATCATGGAGCGGATGTGAACGGCCTGACCGTCCTCCGCCTGAGTGCGATGGTGATAGAGGAGCTTCAAGCGATCATCGTCGAGTCTTCGCCATGGCTTGGTCGAGACATTCCTCGAGCGTTTCCAGGCTTCGCGACCAGGACAGGCCGGCCACGGATGCGGCCAGCTGGGCGGGGGCGGTTGGGTTGGCGAGCAGCTCCGCCAGCTGGGCTCCAAGATCCGCTGCGTTGCGGCTGGCGCCCAGCATGCGCTTCTCGGGCAGGATCTCGGCTGTCCCTCCAGCGGCCGTGGCCAGCACCGGACGTCCGCTGGCCAAGGCCTCGAGCACGACGTTGGGGCGCCCCTCACGGCTAGATGTGAGCAGCAGCAGGTCGCATGCCGCGTACCAGTGCTCAGCCAGTTCGTCGGGGGGGCGCTCGCCCAGGGAGATCACCCGGTCCTGCAGCCCTTCGGAATGAATGCGTGACTCAAGAGCTTCCGCCAGGGGTCCAGCTCCGATGAAGCGCAGCTGGGCCAGGGGGGGAGCCCCGGCCAGGAATGCGTCCAGCGCTAACAGCGGATCCTTGCGCGGGATCAAATGCCCCACCACCAGAACCAGGGGGAGCCCCGTGGGCACGCCGACGATCCGCCGCGCCGCCTCCTGATCCCTGGGACGAAAGCGCTCGGTGTTGACGCCGTTGGGCACCAGCACACCGTTGCCGGGCAACCCGGCCACCCGATCCATCGCGTCCACCAGGTCCTGGCTGACTGCGCACCAGTGACCTGCGGCCCGCAGATAGGACCCGAGCAGGTCGCCAAGACCGGCCTCGCCAGCGACCTCGAGAACGTCGCTTCCCCGGCCATTCACCACACAGGGCAACCCGCGCTCGGCGAGCGCCGGCGCCAGGGCCGCCGCTGGCCAGGCGTAGTCGCAAACCACCACGTCGGGCGCTGGGCCGCGATCGAGCTCCGCCATCGCACGGCGAGCAAAGCGCTCCGCGTTGCCCTGCGCCCGGCTCGGAATGTGCCAATACCGCGGCCGGCGAACCGGTACTCCACGATCCTCATCCTTGGGCATGGCCGCGATCTCAGCGTACTTGCCGCGCGACAGGGGACCAGGGGTGCGCGGCACGGGCTGAACCACGCGCACACTGTGCCCACGCTCGGCCATCCCCACCCAGCGGCGCTCGGCAAAGACGCCCTGAAAGGGGCTTGGCCTGCTAGGAAACAGACTCGTGACGACTGCGATCCTCACGTGGGCCAACTAGGCAGACAGCCCGCTGACCTCGTGTCGCCGGCGCCAGTGCTCCAACACCAGCAGGCTCCAGAGGAGTCGACCGTGATCCCGCCGCCCCGCCTTGTGCTCGGCCAGGCGGGAACGCAGCACGTCCTTGCGCAGCCACTCATCGGGAAGCGATTCGATCGCTTCTGCTGCAGGAGCCGCGAGCGGGCCTCGCAGCCAGGTCTTCAGCGGGGTGTCGAAGCCGCGCTTCTTTCCGTCCAAGACCTGGGCGTCGAGCCGGCTCCGCAGTGCCTCGCGGAGACGATGCTTGCCGCGGGCCCCACGCACTTTCTCCGCGAGCGGAAGATTCACGAAACGCTCGACGAAGCGGTGATCCAGCATCGGCACCCGCGCCTCTAGGGACACCGCCATCGAAGCCCGGTCGACCTTCGAAAGAATGCGGTCGGGCAGGTTGGTGTGAAAGTCACCGTACTGCGCCCGGTACACGGGACAGTCGACGCTGGGCCGCCGGTAGTGATCATTGAAGGCATCGAAGGGGTCGTACTCCCCTAGGTGCGCCACCACGTCCGGCGACAGCAGCTCCAGCGCCTCTGCACGGGTGGCCTGGCTCACGCTGTTCCAGTACGCGAGCGCGGGGTCTGTGCCGAGGTTGCGGAGAAAGGTCTTTGCTCGCAGGATGCGCGGCGCCCAATCGAGCTTGGGATACACCGCGCCCACCGCGGACGCAAAGCTGCGACCAGGCGCGCCGATGCGGGCCCGCATGCGGTTCTCCGCGGCGTCGTGCACGTATCGCCGATAGCCCGCGAAGGTCTCGTCGCCACCGTCGCCCGAAAGCGCCACCGTCACGTGACGGCGCGCCACCTGGCTGACCAGGTACGTTGGCACGGTGGACGGATCGGCATGCGGCTCATCGTAGAACCAGGGGAGCACATCCAGGGCCAGGGCCGGATCGGGGTCGAGCACCTCGGTGTGATGGACGGCGTTCAGTTTCTTGGCGCTGGCCCGCGCGATGTCGAGCTCATCGTGGCTGCGCTCCGCAAAGCCGACGCTGCACGCGATCGGCGCTGTTCCAGAGACCCGTGCCATCGAGTCGACGACAGCGTTGCTGTCAATCCCCCCGGACAGGAATGCACCCAGGGGCACCTCGGCAACCATGCGATCCTCCACCACACGGTCGAGCCACTCCAGCACCTCATCGTCACCGGCGGGTTCCCGCAGGCCATCGGTGGGCAGGTCCCAGTAGCGACGGATCTTGGACCCCCCCTCCGGTGTCCACTCGAGCACGTGACCGGGGGGCAGCCTGCGGATTCCGGCCCAAACGCTGTCGGGGCCAGAGGGATAGCCCTGTACGAAGTAGTCGAGCAACGACTCCGGCCGCATCTGCCTGCCCAGTTTCCCTGAAGCGAGCAGCGCCTTGGGCTCGGACGCCCACCAGAGCCCTTCCTCGGTCTCTGCGTAGTACAGGGGCTTGATCCCCAGTCGGTCGCGGCCGAGCAGAACCTTGGGCCGCGCCGCATCCCGGCTATCGAGCACGCAAAAGGCGTACATGCCGACGAGCTGGTGGACCAAGTCTGCCCCCACCTCACGGTAGAGATGGGGAATGGTCTCGATATCCGAGCCCGCCGCAAAGCGCGCGCCCCTGGACTGGAGCTGGGAGCGGAGCTCGGCAAAATTGTAGATCTCGCCGTTGCCCGCCACCGTCAAACCGTCTTCCCCCACCAGCGGCTGATGACCGCCGGAGAGGTCGATGATCGAGAGGCGCCGGAACCCTACCGCCAACGAGCCCTGTACCTGCAGTCCCTCATCGTCGGGTCCGCGGTGCTCCAGGGTGCGCGTCATGCGCTGCAGCAGATCGGCATCCGCCATGGCCCCGATATCGCGCAGGGCAAAGCCAGTGAAACCACACATAGGATTAGCCCCTCCCGACGAGGGGAGTGTTTCGGAATCCGGACTGGCGAATGACGCGCCGTTGGAAGCCGTGCACTTCGCGGGATTGCAGGGTGCCCCGGCGTCCGCGCAGGTGCCGGAAGCCCAGGCCGTCATCGTCTTCCTGCATCTGCTGTCGCGCCACGCGACCGAAGATCAGCACGATTGTGAAGTAATGATAGATGAGGTCGAAGTGGGCCCGGTTCAGGAACGAAGAGCCCAGCATGAAGGTCGCTAGGGATGCTTCGAACATGGAGCAATACGACAGAATCCAGCTGCGGTTGTATCGTCGCTTCGCCTCCTTGCGGACACTCCAGAGATCCCGGAAGGTCAGGAAGAGGAGGATGAGGTACGTGGCCAGGGCCGGTGTCCCACACTCCGCCCAAAGCTGGAAGTAGCTGTTGTGGGCGACCAGCGCGCCGCCGCCCCCACCCACCTGCTCGAGCGTGGGGTTGGGCTCATAGGCCAGGTGATTGGTCACGAAACGGTCGAAGCCAACTCCGGTGATCGGGTTGTCCTTCACCATACGCATCGCGACTGCCCACGCTCGCAAGCGGCCCTGGGCGGAGCCGTCGCTTTCGTAGGTTTGGATCGTCTTGAGCCGCTCGCTCCATTCTGCCGGCGCGAAGGCGATCACCCCCACCAGCGCCACGGCTCCCATGGCGATGCCATAGGCCTTGTTCTTCGAGCGCAAGATCAGGATGCCGAGCGCCAGGGTCATCGATAGCGCTCCGCCCCTCGAGCGCGTAAGGACCACCGTCGCCATCGACAAAGGAACGATGCCCCAGACCCCCTTGCGCAGGGTTTCGTTGGTCTCCGATGTCCCCAGATGCACCAGCAGCGGAATCGACATCGCCACCGCGAGGGCAAAGTCGTTGTTGTCCTCCAGCATCCCTCCGGGCCCCCGGATGATGTACATGTTGCCCAGCTTGGCGATGCCAGCGAGCCCGTTCTTTAGGCCGTAGAAGCCGAAGGACATCCCGATCGTCCAGACCAAGATGCGTACGTGCTGCTTCGTGTACACGATGCAGGTCGTGAAGATCGCGATCCCGATGATCTTCACGTACTCCACGTAGGCCGCCAGATCGACTGGCGTCGAACCACGGGCAAAGAACTGCCCCATCCCGATGAAGACGACCAGGAAGATGAGCAGCACGGTGCGAATTTCCATCACCGGTTTGCGCTTCTCACGCTGGGCCATGAAGCCCGCGCCCATCAGAACGGCGATGTAGAGCGACCAGCGCTCGTCCTTCGCAAACCCCCAGGCAAGATCCTGGAGGCGCATGTAGGCCAGCACCGAGAACATCAGCATTCCGACGAACGGCCGACGGAAGCTGATAGGCATCGCCGCAAGGACAATACCGGCGACAATGAGGTCGCGCATGGCTGGCTATACGCTGGGGGCTCGAGTGGCCGCTAGGGCTACTTGAGCGCCTCCCGAACCTTGGTCATGTTGTCCAGCATGCTGTCGGAGAGCAGGTCGGGACGGTAGGAGTAGGCCCACAGCAAGTAGCCTGCAACGCCGACGAACGCGAGGGTCGCGACGCTCATGACAATGCGGGTGAACATCATCCGACGCACCTGACCGCGGGTCGTGATCGCGTTGACGGTGCCGAGGACAGGCACCGTCATCGCACGACTCACATCCCCGACGGAACGGAACACGCTCTTGGAGTACTCCAGCAGAATCGCAAGGCCAAAGCCCAGGGCCAAGCCGGCCACGATGGAAGCGATGCTGAGCAGAACAGGGTTCGGCTCGGTGGGCTGGTTCGGAGCGTGCACAGCCTCCAGTTCGGTGAACGGGTTGCCGGCGGGGCCCTCGAGGTAGTCGACCTCGGTTTTGATGTTGTAGTACTCCGCGGCGACGATGTCGGAGAGTTCTTGGGCCTGATTGCGGCGCGCTTCCAGCTCCTCGATCTCCTGGAATGCGGACTGCAGCTCGGTGGTCTTCCCGGCCAGTTCCACTTCGCGCTGCTGAAGGATCTCGAGCCGACGCTCGTTGGTGTCGATCTCGAGGTCGAGGGCATTGACCTCCTCCCCGAGCGCGACCTTCTCCGAGTTTTCGACCTCCTGGAAGGGGAAGTCGGTCGGGCCAGCGTCCTCGCGCAGTGCGAAGAGCTCGTCCTCCAGGGATTCGATCTCTCGAATCGCCTTCTTGTAGTTGGAGTTCTCCGGGAGCCAACCCTTCTCCTGCACCCGTGACTCGAGCTCAGAGATGCGCTCGGCGATCTTCTCCGCCTGGGGATCGCTCGGGCGGTCGTTGGTCTCGACCTCCTCAAAGCGCGTGCTGTCCAGGCGATCGTAGCGCCCGAGCAGGGTCTCGAGCTGCAGGCTCGACTCCGCGAGCGTCTCCGTCACCTCGGAGATCTGCTGACGGGTCAGCTCCAGCTGCTCGAACTCCGGTGCGGTGGGCCCCTGATTGAACGGACCCAAACCCGAGCCAGGTCGGATGCCGTAGCGGCGGCGGATGCCCGCGATCTTCTCGCCGAGGTCGGAGGCCTCGCGTTCCTTCTCGCGCCGCGCGGTCTCGGTCTTCTCGAGCTGCTCCTTCAGCGTGGTCCGCGTCTTCTCCAGCACCTCCTCTTTCCAGAGGTCGGTCAGCTTGAGCAGGAAGTCGAAGGCCTTCTGGGGGTCGGTGTGCGCGTAGGCGATCTTGACCAGCTGCTGACCGGCATAGCGGTCGATCGCCGGCACCTCCACGCCGAGGTTCTTGGTCACCCGCACCAGATAGGATTCCTTGTCCCCACTGGACAGGTTCAGCCATTCCTCCCATCCCAGGCGGTCGAGCACGGTGAGGATCCGACGCCGAGACTTGATGGTGTGCTCAGCCACCCGACCTTCTGCGGTGGAGTCCTTGCCCACGCCAGAATCGCTGCGCGTGTCGTGCACCATGAGGCGCGTCGACGCGACGTACTTCTTGGGCACGAGGATCGCGTAGGAGACCCCGAAGGTGGCGATGATCGCAGCGGGAACGATCACCCACCAGATCCGCCGCTTGAGCACCCGGAGGAACTCGTCGATTTGGTTACTGCTGTCGACTTGGACTGCCATGACTGATTGCGCGTCTCGAGCTGCGCTCTAGAACACCTGGTTGCCCAAGCCACCGCCGCGACGGCCGCGACCACCGCCGAGCCCGAAGCCGAAGCCGAAGAGGGCGCCACCGATGCCGGAGAGGACCTGTCTCACCGGGAACAGCAGGTCGTCCAGGAAGTAGGCGAACTGGGCCACCAGGGTCGGCGGCACATAGATGATGTCATTCTCCTGAATGCGGACGTTGAAGGTCGAGTCGCCGCGCTCAAGGAGATCGTTCACGTTGACCGGGATGATCAGCGGATCGACGGGGTCGGCCCGAATCAGCCGCACCCGGCCCAGGTTTGCCGTGCTCTCGTCGGGGCGTGCGGACATCACCGCCTCGAAGATGGTCAGGTTGCCCTCGAAGGGGCGCTCGCCCTCGTTGTTGACCTCCCCGAAGACGAAATAGACCTTGTCGCGCGCACGGATCGAGACCTGGATGTCGGTCTCAGCGTAGTAATTCGCATAGCGTTCCGAGAGGACCGCCCGAAGCTCGCTGCGAGTCATCCCAGCCACATGGACCGAACCCAGCTCCGGCAGCAGCACACTGCCGTCGATGTCGACCCGCTGGTTGGCGAAGATCTCCTCGGAGTGCAAGGTATCGAGCACGGCGACCTCATCGCCGATGGAGACGTAGTTCTCCTCCTCCGCGTTGCCGGTGTAGGCCTTTCCGAATCCGTACTGATTCAAGTACTGCTGGACCCGCTTGTCGGGCGAAATCGCCACGTTGCAGCTGGGTACTGCCGCGAGCAGGCTGGCACAAAAGGCCAGCAAGAGTGACAGCGGCAAGGCCGTCCTGGACGCTCGGGGGGAGGAGTGAGCCACGGAGGAAAAGGAGGGGATCGAGGACATGCTCTGGGGTGCCGCCCGGGATGCGGGGACAGGTGGGGTCCGGGCAGGCGCGGGCGCTCATACCCATCATCGGCAGGAACTAGCCAGCGGTTGACTTAGGCTGGGACGACTTGGGCCGATGGGCGGAATCTGATCTAGCGATCACCGTACTGGGCGGCGTAGTAGTCCCGGTAGCTACCGGTCCTAACCCCTTGCAGCCATTCATCTTGTGCGAGGTACCAGTCGATGGTCAGCGGCAGGGCCTGTTCGAAGGTGAAGCGTGGCTTCCAGCCCAGTTCCGCCTCGATTTTGCTGGCGTCGATGGCGTAGCGGCGGTCGTGGCCGGGTCTATCGGTAACGTAGGTGATGAGGGAGTCGGGTTTGCCGAGGGCCGCGAGGATGCGGCGCACGATCTCGATGTTGGGATACTCGTTGTGCCCGCCCACGTTGTACGTCTCCCCCACCTTGCCCGTTTCCAGCACCGTCAGGATCGCTTCGCAGTGGTCCCGAACGTAGAGCCAGTCACGAATCTGCATTCCGTCCCCATACACGGGCAGCGGCTTGTCCTCGCGGGCATTGGCGATCATCAGCGGGATCAGCTTCTCGGGAAACTGGTACGGCCCGTAGTTGTTTGAGCAGCGCGTGATCAGGCCTGGAAACCCATGGGTCTGGACCGCGGCGCGGACCAGCATGTCACTGCCAGCCTTGCTCGCGCTGTAGGGCGAGTTGGGAGCGAGCGGCGTGTCCTCGGTGAAGAGCCCCGTCTTGCCCAGAGACCCGTAGACCTCGTCGGTGGACACGTGCACAAAACGCTCGACCTTGTTCGCCCGCGCGGCGTCGAGCATCACCTGGGTGCCCAGCACGTTGGCACGCACGAACGGCAGGCCGCCGAGGATCGACCGATCGACGTGACTCTCGGCCGCAAAGTGAACAACCGAGACCTCACCGGAGCCAGCGGCCTCAAACGCGCGCGCCACGTCCTCGGGCTCGGCCACATCGCCGCGCACAAACTCGTGGCCGGCCAAGCCCTCCAGAGCGGTCAGGTTCTCCAGGTTGCCCGCATAGGTGAGCGCGTCAAAATTGATCACGCGCCAGTCGGGACGATCTTCGGCCAGCATCAGCAGGAAGTTGCTGCCGATGAAACCGGCGCCGCCGGTCACGATCAGGGTACGGGACATGGTCGGTTGCTACGCGGGGGTTGGAGAGGGAATCAGCTGTCCTCGATGCCGAGGTAGGTTTTGAGTGCTTCGCGCCAGGGCGCCAACGGTGCCCCCCGCAGCGCGGTCAGCCGCTCGCACGACAGCACGCTGTAGGGCGGACGGTGGGCCGGCCGGGGAAATTCCTCGGTCGTGCAGGGTTCGATTGTGACGCCCTCCACGCCGGCGAGTTCCAAGGTGGCCTGTGCAAGGTCGAACCACGTAGCGGCCCCCTCGCAGGCAGCGTGGTAGACGCCCGACTCGCCGCTCAACAGCACGTCCCAAAGGGCGGGAGCGAGCTCGAGGGTTGATGTCGGGCTGCCGAACTGGTCGTTGACCACCCGCAGCTCATCCCGCTCGGAGCCGAGCTTCAGCATCGTCCCCGGGAAGTGCTTCCCGCGGGGGCCGTAAAGCCACTGCGTACGCACGATTCGTGTGCCGTCGGGGTAAGCCGCGCGGGCGGCAAGCTCGCCCTGCAGCTTGGTTCGGCCGTAGGCCGAAAGCGGGCTAGTCGCTGCGTCTTCCGGATAGGGCTCACTCGCCGAACCGTCGAAGACGAAGTCGGTGCTGACCACCACGAACGGAATCTCCGCCCGGGCCGCAGCCGCCGCGAGCACCCCGCAGGCCTCGCCGTTCACGCGCGCGGCCAGATGCTCCTCTTCCTCCGCCTGATCGACGGCCGTGTAGGCCGCGGTGTGGATCACGCCGCTAAACGGGCCGTGCTCCTGCCACAACTTGGCTACCGCCTCGGGATCGGCCAGGTCGACCCCGGCGGCGTCCACTCCGGAGCGCTCCACCAGATCGGTGCCAATCACCCGCGCACCGTCGGGCAGGGCGAGCAGCACCTGGCTGCCCAGCATCCCCGCCGCTCCCGTCACCAGGACAGGTCCAGCGGGGATGGGTTTGGGGGTGGCCTGCGCCGGCTCTTCGCTCTCTTGTGAATCGGTCAAACCTTCAATCCATCCGGTTGGCACCGCCCGACGCCACCAGCTTGGCGGCCGCGTGCAGCGACTCGAACGTTCCGGCGTCGGTCCACCAGCCCTCCAGAACATCGGCCGTGAGGCTTTGGTCCTGGATGTACCAGTTGTTGACGTCCGTGATCTCCAGCTCGCCCCGGTCGGAGGGCTTGAGGGTGCGAACGATGTCCCACACCCGGCCGTCGTACATGTAGATCCCGATCACCGCGTGGTTGGACTTGGGCTCTTTGGGCTTCTCGATGATCTCGACCACCCGATCCCCCTCCATCGACGCCACACCGAAGCGCTCGGGGTCATGGACGTGCTTGAGCATGATCTTCGCGCCCTTTTCCATGGCGTCGAATTCCTGCACGGCGGCCTTGATGTTGCGCTCGATCAGGTTGTCGCCCAGGACCACGACAACCTTGTCGCCCTTGGCCCAGTGTTCCGCCAGTCCGAGGGCTTCGGCGATTCCACCTTCCCCTTCCTGGTAGGTGTAGTTGAGGTGCTTGAGACCGAAGTCGCGGCCGTTGCCGAGCAGGGAGAGGAAGTCCCCCGACTTGCGGCCACCGGTGACGATCATGATGTCGTCGATGCCGGCGTTGACCAGGGTTTGAATCGGGTAGTGGATCATCGGCCGGTCATAGACCGGCAGAAGGTGCTTGTTGGTGATCTTGGTCAGCGGGAAGAGCCGCGTACCGAGGCCACCTGCGAGGATGACGCCCTTCATCGGGTAAGTCGCTCCTTGGAGAGGGTCACAGTCGGAGGGAGAGAGACGGAATCGAACGAAGTCCGGGCAGAGACTCTACCCGACGTATCCATCGTCCGCCGCAGCAGGGGGCGATCCATCGGAATCGAAAGAGTCACGGCCCAGGGACGGGCCTGGCGGGCCCCTGGGGAGGCGACCAGGGGTGGCCCAGAGGGTCCCCAGCCCGCCCCGCAGGGCCTTTTCAGGCCTGGCTCCTATACCAGGCCACGAAATGCTCCAGGCCCTTGCGCACGGGAGTGCTCGGGTCGTAGCCAAGGCGTTCCTTGGCCTTGGAAATGTCGGCGTAGGTGATCGTCACGTCGCCGGGCTGCAGGGGCTGGCGATCGATGATCGGCTCGATCCCACAGGCCTCCCCGATCCACTCCACCAGCTCGGCGAGGGAGGTCGTCGCGCTTTCTCCCAGGTTGTAGATCTCGTACCCCTCGCAGCGATCGATGGCGCGCACGACCCCGTCGACAATATCCGCTACGTAGGTGTAGTCGCGCCGGGTGCTGCCGTCCCCGAAGAAGGGGATCGGCTTGCCCTCATGAACGCAGCGCACGAACTTGTGAATCGCCATCTCGGGCCTTTGCCGCGGGCCGAACACGGTGAAGAACCGCAGGCACGTGGTCGGGATCCCGAACAGGTGGTGATGGGTATAGGCCAGCAGCTCGCCCGAGCGCTTGGTCGCGGCGTAGGGCGAAACCGGGTGCTCGACCGCGTCGGCCTCGGAGAAAGGCACCTTGGTGTTGCCTCCGTAGACCGAGCTCGAGGATGCGAACACAAAGCGAGTCCCGGGACTCTTGCGCAAGGCTTCCAGCAGCACCATCGTGCCGCGCAGGTTGACGTCCTGGTAGTGCAGCGGGTCTTCCAGCGAAGGCCGCACGCCAGCCATGGCCGCGAGGTGCACCAGCACGTCGACGCCGTCAGCAAACAGCGCGGCCACTTGGGCCTCGTCGCGGATATCGCCCTCGACCAGGCGCACCCCCTTCAGGCCCGCAGCATTTCGGCGCTTGATCGCAGGATCGTAGAAGTCGTTGAAGCTGTCGAGCACCACGACTTCGTCGCCGCGCGCCAAGAGTGCATCGCAGAGATGGGAGCCGATGAACCCCGCTCCTCCGGTGACCAGGACCTTCATTCGACTGTGACGCTCTTGGCCAGGTTGCGGGGTTTATCGATGTCGCAGCCACGCAGGTCGGCCACGTAGTACGAGAGAAGCTGCAGGGGCACCGTGTTTACGATCGGGGACAGCCACTTCGATGTCGCCGGCACATCGATGTGCTGATCGGCGATTCGGTGGCTGGCCGCATCGCAGCCGACCGACAAGGTCATGCCGCCACGCGCCTTCACCTGCTCGATGTTGGCCCGCACCTTCTCGGCCAGCGGGCCGTTGGTGTGGAGCGCGACGATCGTCATGCCCGGGTCGATCAAGGCGATCGGCCCGTGCTTCATCTCTCCCGCTGCGTAGCCTTCGGCATGCATGTAGGAGATCTCCTTCAGCTTGAGAGCCCCCTCCAGCGCCACGGGGAAGTTGATGCCGCGCCCGACAAACAGGAAGCCCTTCGCGCCGGCTTGGGCCTTGGCGATCGCACGCACATACTCGCGGGTCTTCTCTGAAAGGAGCGACTCGAGGATCGGCCGCAGGCGGCGCAGCTCGGAAAGCAGATCGCGGGCAGCGTCCTCGGAGAGGGTGCCCTTCGCGCGACCGATGCGTACGGCGAGCAAGACCGCCGCAACAACCTGGGCGGTGAACGCCTTCGTGCTCGCCACTCCGATCTCGGGACCCGCGTGCGTCAGAGCCACGTGATCCGATTCGCGCACCTGAGTCGAGCCCGCCACGTTGCAGATCGCCGCCACGCTGGCGCCGAGCTCCTTCGCGAGCCGGCTGGCCGCAAGGGTGTCGGCCGTCTCACCGGACTGTGAAATCGCCAGGGCCATCGTCCCCGGTGCAAGCAGCGGGTCCCTGTAGCGGAACTCCGAAGCGAAGTCCACGTCGACTGGAATCCGCGCCAGGCCCTCGATCAGATAGCGCGCAATCCAGCCCGCATGCAGCGCCGTGCCGCAGGCGATGACCTGGATGCGCTGGACGTCTTTCAGCACCTCATCGGAGAACTGGCCGTCCTCGAATTTCACGTCGGCGGCGTCCAGATCGATGCGCTCGAAGGCGGTCCGAGCCAGCACGTCCGGCTGCTCGTGGATCTCCTTCAACATGTAGTGCGGCCAGGCACCCAGACCCGAGTCCTCGGGATTCCAGGCCACCTCTTGGAATTCGCGCACGATGGGCTGCCCCGAGACGTCGGTCACCTCGACCGTGCCCGGGCGCAAGCTGGCCACGTCCCCGTCCTCCAGGTACATGATCTGGTTGGAATGCGGCAGGAGACCGAGGGAGTCCGAGGCCAGGTAGGCCGCATCCGGTGTCGTTGCCACGGCGAGGGGCGGCCCGCTGCGGGCGCAAACCAGCTCCGGACCGCCGGGGCCGTCCGAAAGTACGGCGACGGCGTAGTAGCCCTCGATGCGCTGCAGGGACTGGCGCAGAGCCTCGGGCAGGCCCAAGCCGTCCCGGCGTGCGCCCTCCACCATATGCGCGAGCACCTCGCTGTCGGTCTCGGACGCGAACGTCACGCCTTTCGCCTCGAGCTCGTCCCGCAGGATTTGGTGGTTCTCGAAGATGCCGTTGTGCACCACCGCCAGGGACGGCGACGCGCTGTGCGGGTGAGCGTTGCGATCGGAGGGCTGGCCGTGGGTTGCCCAGCGGGTGTGGCCGATGCCGGCCCGACCGGAGCCCAGGGCCCCGTCCTCCAAAACGGCCTCCAGATTGCCGAGCCGCCCCTGCTTCTTTCGCACGAGCACCGTGCCCCCATCAGCCACGGCAACGCCCGACGAGTCGTACCCACGGTATTCCAGGACCCGCAGCCCCTCGATCAGGCCGTCGACGACCGCCCCTTCGCTCCGGATCGCGCCAACGATGCCGCACATGGTCGGGGCCTAACCTTTGGCGGCCACCTGGCCGCGGAAGTAGTCCAGAGTCCGGCGCAGGCCGGTCTCCAGGTCGATCTTAGGCTCCCACTCGAGGAGGCGGCGGGCTTTGGAGATGTCGGGCTGGCGCACTTTGGGGTCGTCCTCGGGAAGGGGCTGATAGGAGATCTCGGACGCCGAGCCCGTCAACTCCACAACCTTCTTGGCGAACTCCAGAATCGTCATCTCGGAGGGATTTCCGATATTCACAGGAAGGGATTCCTCGGAATGCAGCAGCCTATAAATGCCGTCCACCAAATCGTCGACGTAGCAGAAGGAACGGGTCTGGCTGCCATCTCCGAACACCGTGATCGGTCGACCCTCAAGGGCTTGCCCCATGAATGCCGGCAGTGCCCGACCGTCATTCAGGCGCATGCGCGGACCGTAGGTGTTGAAGATGCGCACGATCCGCGTCGCGACGTTGTGATACCGGTGGTAGCCCATCGTCATCGCCTCGGCGAAACGCTTGGCCTCGTCGTACACGCCGCGCGGCCCAACGGGGTTGACGTTGCCCCAGTAGTCTTCGGACTGGGGATGCACGAGCGGATCGCCGTAGCACTCCGAGGTGGAAGCGAGCAAGAAGCGCGCGCCCTTGGCGTGCGCCAGACCCAGGGCCTTGTGCGTGCCCAGGCTCCCGACCTTGAGGGTCTGGATGGGCAGCTCCAGGTAGTCGATCGGGCTCGCCGGCGAGGCGAAGTGCAGGATCGCATCGAGTTTGCCGGGGACGTGCAGGAACTCGGTGACGTCCTGGTGGTGGAACTGGAAGACGGGATCCCGGAATAGGTGCTCGACGTTGTCGAGCGAACCGGTGATCAGGTTGTCCATGCAGATCACCTCCCAGCCTTCGGCTAGGAAGCGTTCACAGAGATGGGAACCCAGGAATCCGGCGCCACCGGTGATCAGTACGCGGCTGCGAGCCATGGAAGAGAAACGGTTGGAGAGGGGGCGGCCCGGAACGGAGGAGAAGCTACTGCGCCGCCGAAAGCGGCGCAGAGTTGAGAGAATCGGCAGCGTCCCCGGGCAGGTCCTGGTCGGGGGACTGCAGGGCGTCCAGGCGAACTTCGTCGCCCTGGTCGAGCCGCAGAACCAGCCCGAGACCACGCACCTCATGGGGTCCGGTCACCCGCATTTCGCAGGCGCTGGGCGAGGAACCAGTCACGTCGACACCGCCGCGAACCTGGACATCCAGACGCGTCCCCGCCACAAAGGAAAAGGCCGGATCGCGCTCGATCGGACCGCCGCCAGCCTCGAGCAAGGGCAGATGAACGATCTCGCCAGGGGCGAGTCCGATGCGCGCCTCGCGGAAGGAAATGCGCAGCTCCCCCTTGGATCGGTTGGTCACCGTGAGGATCTCATCCCGCGGGTTCGTGACCACGTAGGGACCGCCCTGGCCCGAGAGCACCGCGCCGCCCAGCAGCCGTACGTACTCCTCGGGGCCCAGACTGATGCGGACTTGATCCAGCTCCAAGAACAGGGCCACGGGCTCGCCGCGCGCAGGCGACCCGAGGACGGCGGTGCCGCGCCCGTTGAGCGTCAGCGAGGTATCGCCAGGGAAGAGCACCTCGACCTTCCCGCCGGCTCCACTTTGCACCCAAGACCCCGTATTGACCCGGGCTGTCTTGCTGTAGAAGTGCATGGGGAAGCTCGAGACTTCCCCAGGCCGGCGGATCTGCACGGGATCGGAATGCCGGACCACCAGGGCCTCCTCGGGCCCACGATCGAACAGATTTGAGGCACCGGGCGGCAGGTCCGCAGGGGACTTCATCGGCTTTGGGTAGCGCTGCGTATTGATATAGCAGCCACTGCCCATGCCGGCCAGGAGGCTCACCATGCCCAGCTGCAAGCCACGCTTGAGCACCTGGAGCCTCCAATGGGCCCCCCTACGCATCCTTGCGCCCCCCACCGAGGGTATTCGAATGGAAGTAGCGCTCCACAAAGCCCGTGTCATGGGTGCCATTGCGGAAATCGGAGTGCTCAAGGATGTCCCGCAAGATCGGAATAGTCGTCTTGGGTCCTTCGATCACGAACTCGTCCAGGGCACGTTGCATCGTGCGGATGGCCTCTTCCCGGGTGTTGCGGTGGACCAGCAGCTTGCCGATCATCGAATCGTAGTTCGGCGGAATCCGGTAGCCACTGTAGCAATGGCTGTCGAGGCGCACGCCAGGACCCCCAGGGGGGACAAACGCTTCGATGAGGCCCGGCGAGGGCTGGAAGTCCTTGGCCGGGTCTTCGGCGTTGATGCGGCACTCGATGACGTGCCCACGGGCTTGGATGTCCTTTTGTCGATAGCGGAGGGATTCGCCCGCCGCGAGCCGGATCTGCTCCTGAATCAAATCCACCCCGGTGACCATTTCAGTCACGGTGTGCTCCACCTGGATCCGGGCGTTGACTTCGATGAAGTAGAAGTCCCCATTGCCGTCGAGCAGGAACTCCACCGTGCCGGCGTTGTGGTAGTTCGCCGCCTTGCCCATGCGCACGGCTGTGGCACCGATTTTGTCCCGCATCTTCGGCGTCAGGGACATCGAGGGGGACTCCTCGATCAGCTTCTGGTGGCGCCGCTGGATGGAGCAGTCGCGCTCGTGCAGGTGCACGATGTTCCCGCTGCGGTCCCCGAGGATCTGGACCTCGATGTGGCGCGGGCGCTCGACAAACTTCTCGATGTACACCGTGTCATCACCGAAGGCGGCCTTGGCCTCCGCCTGGGCGGCGCGCAGACCGTTCTTGAGCGAGGGCTCGTTGGAGGCGACACGCATGCCGCGTCCCCCACCGCCCGAACTGGCCTTGATCATGACCGGGTAGCCGATCTGCTGGGCCACCTGGATGGCCTCGTTCTCGCCGCGCACCGGGCCGTCGGAGCCGGGAACCACCGGAACCTTGGCGCCGAGGGCGATCTCGCGGGCCCGGGACTTGTTGCCCACCGACGCGATCGTGTCAGGGTCGGGGCCGATGAATTCGATCTTGCAGCTGCGGCAAACCTCGGCAAAGTGCGCGTTCTCCGACAGGAACCCGTAGCCCGGATGAATCGCCTCGACGTCAGCGATTTCCGCCGCAGAGATGATCGAAGGGATGTCCAGATAGGACTCGGCGGAGGGCGCCTTGCCGATACAGATCGTCTCGTCCGCGTTGCGCAGATAGAGCGCGTCGGCATCAGCCTCCGAGTAGACGGCCACGGTCTCGATGTCGAGCTCGCGGCAGGCCCGGATCACGCGTTGGGCGATCTCCCCCCGGTTGGCGACAAGAATCCGGCGGAACATCAGGGCTTCACGAGGAACAGGGGCTGGCCGAACTCGACGGGCTCGCCGTTCTCCACCAGGATGTCGACGATCTCACCCGACAGCTCGGCTTTGATCTCGTTCATGACCTTCATCGCTTCGATGATGCAGATGGTCGACTCCTCGTCGATGCGCGTGCCCTTGGCCACGAACGGCTCGGACTCGGGGTTCGAGGAACGGTAGAACGTGCCCACCATCGGGCTGGGGATCTCGATCACCCCGTCCAGCGCAGGGGCCGTGGCGGCGCCTTCGCCCACCTGGGCGGGGGCAGCCTGAGGAACCGGCGCGGGCGCCGCACCCGGCACCATCACGACGGGGCCCGGCTGGCCCCCGCCGCCCTCCTGGCCACGCTTGAGGTGCAGGCGCAGGCCAGCACGCTCATCGTCAATCTCGAGCTCGGTCAACTCACCGCGCTCCATCAGGCGCACGAGGTTGCGGATCAGCTTCAGGTCCATGGGGTCCCGGCAGGGTTTCAGGGGGGAGAGGGCGCTCAAGGGTTGGAGACGGCCCAGTCGCAATGCAGGCCAGAAGGATAGCGATCCTCGGGCTCGGATCGAGGCCTTTGGGGCGGCTTGCGGCCAGGAATCGCCGGGAGGGGAACCGAGCAGCTCGCTCCTGCCCCTCTACGGGGGCACCGCCCCCGGCGCTACTGGCTCTCTTTTGTGCCCGCCCGCCGCCAGGTGCCCGACTTGCCGCCGGTCTTCTCCAGCAGCTCAACGCAGGCGATTCGTACACCTTTCCCGGCACCTTTCACCATGTCCACCACGCAGAGGGCAGCCAGGCTGGCCCCGGTGAGGGCCTCCATCTCCACCCCCGTACGCCCTTGGCAGGACGCCCTGCAGCGAATCTCCACCCGGTCGCCCGGCAGAAAATGCACGCTCAACTCCACGTGGTCGAGGCCCAAGGGATGGCACATCGGGATCAGCTCCGCGGTGCGTTTGGCTCCCAGAATCCCGGCCACACGGGCCACCTCCGCGATCGGCCCCTTCGGTCCATCCCCACGCTCCAGCACCTCTCCCAAGCCCAAGGGCAGCTCCACAAGGGCCCGCGCCAGGGCGCTGCGGGCCGTGCTCGCCTTGCCTCCCACGTCCACCATCTGGGCTTCTGCGCCCCCCTCGCCGCTCACAATGTGGGTCAACCCCTCACGATGGGTCTCGCCTGGGGCGTTTTTCGGGCTGGATTGGGACATGGAAGGTTTGGGTCGTCGGGGGTACGAGTTCGGTAGTGAGCGGCGGCCGCCCACTGGACCTGCTTTAGAGTGCCGCCTAAGGGCGATCGGGGAAAGTCGCCTGACTCCTCCTTGCCCGCGCCGATAGGGATTCCGCAGCATCCTCTGTCGACTCCCTCCTCTTTCGATCCAATTCCCTATGAGAGCCCTCCTTCCTGCCCTCCTGCTCCTCGCTCCGGCCGCCTCCGCCGTTGCTCCCCCCGGAGCCGCACGGGTCCTCCCCACGGCGGCCCCCCAGGACGCCGACGAGCTCCGCGCCATCCTGGAAGAGCGGCTCGAGGCCGTGGACGGCATGACGGTGGACGAGATCTGGTCCGAGGCCAAGATTGTGGCCCTCCTGGTTGGAGATGAATATGGGGCCGCCTTCGACAGCGCCCTGGACGCCCGGCTCAAGGGCGGAAGCGCCAAGCCCCGCGGCACCCTGTTCCTGACCGCGGCCCGCCTACTAGGCGACGAGCCCGATATGGAGCTGCTCTCGGACGCCCTCATGCCGCTCCTTGCCCAGGAGGACGCCGAGGTGGCCATCGCCGCGGCCGACATCTTCGCCAGCTCCGGTTTCGACCGCGAGGACGTGGATCTGCGCGAGTCCATCGCCGAGGCGCTGATCGTTGTTGCCGAGAACCCCGAGCTCACCGCCGACCTGCGCACCCAGGCCGCCTTGGCCGCCCACCAGGTCGGGCTCGGCAGCCAAATCCCCCGGCCGCGGAGCGTGCTCTACGGCTTCCTAGATTCCTCCGACCCCAACCTGCGCGCGAAAGGCGCGCTGGCCATGGCCCAGCTGGGCATCATCGAAGAGGTTGGCGGCGTCGAGGCCGAGCTCGAGAACCTGGCCGCGCTGCCCGGGCCGGAGGGACGCCTGGCCGCCGCATTCCTGAAACAGGTCAACCTGCGCCGCTACCACGACCGCCAGCTCAGCAACGCTCTTGCCCAGCAGTCCGACAACATCGCCGGCTCTGTGCCAGCGGATCTCGAGCGGGTCGAGCGACTGATTCGCTTCGTGCAGACCGCGCACCTGGAGGGCGACCTGGTGAGTCGGGACGACCTGCTCGCAGCTGCGCTCAACGGCATGCTCCAAAGTCTCGATCGTCACTCGGCATACTTCGACCCCAATTCCTACAAGCGCTTCGAACAGGATCTCGAGGCCGAGTATGGCGGCATTGGCGCCTATGTGACCGTCGACCGCGAGGACGGCCTGTTCACCATCACGCGTCCGATCTACTCCGGCCCCGCCTATGAGGCTGGCCTGACAACCGACGACAAGATCGTGCGCATCGGCGACTGGCCGACCATCGGTGAAACGGACACCGACGTGATCAAGAAGCTCAAGGGTCGGCCCGGCACCGACGTGGAGCTCTACGTTTGGCGCCGCGGCATGGACGGTGAGTTCATTGAGCGTCCGACGCCTGAGATGAAGGTCGTCGTCAAGCGCGCTGCGATCACGATCCCGCCGGTGCACTACGACATGCTCCCTGGGGACATCGGTCTCGTCGAGCTCACGACCTTCAGCCGCGTGGCGAGTTCGGAGATGATCAAGGCTCTGACGGCGCTCATCGAAGGTGGCGCAAAGGGCATCATTCTCGACCTACGAAACAACACCGGCGGCCTGCTGCAGGAGGCCCAGAGGGTGGCCGATCTCTTCTTGCCCGAGGGCAAGCTCGTGGTTTCCACCGAGAGCCGCACCTCACGGCCGACGGAGTACCGCACGCAGAGCAACGGCCAGATCCCCCCGGAGATGCCCGTGGCGGTGCTGATCAACCGTTTCAGCGCATCGGCGGCCGAGATCGTGTCCGGCGCCCTCCAGGATCACCGCCGGGGCGTCGTCGTCGGCAAGCGCTCCTACGGCAAGGGCAGCGTGCAGAACCTCTTCCCCATGCCCGGTGAGGACGACGATGGGTTCTCGGACGAAAACAACAACCGGCGCCACGATGACTGGGAACCGCTTACCCGCGACCAAAACAACAACGGCGAGTTCGACTTCGCGCCACGCATCAAGCTCACCGTCGAGCGTTACCTGCTCCCCACCGGCCGCTCGATTCACCGCGAGCTGGACGACGAGGGCAACGTGACCTCACCCGGCGGCGTGAGCCCCGACATCGAATCAGGCATGCGCCGCTACGACCCCTGGCGCCTTTCCGCGATGCGCGAGGTGCAGGGCACACGCAAGCTGCGCACCTACGCCCAGGATCTGGTACGCGACAACTCCGATCTCGCCACCGATCTCGCCAAGGGCGACGGCGACGACTGGACCCGCTACCCCGGGTTCGAGGAACTCTACGGCGGCCTGGAGACCGTGCTCTCCCGCGGCGACGTCCGCATGCTTCTGCGCATGGACCTGCGGCGTGCAGTCCAGGACAAGCGAGGCAGCGCGTTCCCCCTGGGCGACTACCAAGAGGACATGCAGCTGCAGCGTGCGATCGAGCAGGTGCTCGCCAAGCTGGAGATCGAGCCCGCTTCGATTCCGTCCTACTCGCGCACCTTCGACGAGCCCGACGCCGACGACGGCGCGCCCCCGGTCGCAGTCGCCCGAGCGGACGAACTCTCCGAAGCCCTGGAGCTGGTTGCCGAGGCAGACGAGGGCAAGTCGGAGCTGACCAAGGAGCGCCTCGCCACCCTACGTGAGCTGCTCAAGGCCCTCAGCGAAGGGGAGTAGCCTGCGGTAGGGAACCCGGCCTAGATTCGCCGGATGGAAGAGGGCGGTTGCCTCGCACGAGATGCGAAGCAACCGCCCTCTTCCATCCAGCGAATCTAGAGGTCCGGCCGAAAACACCGCGCGGGCGAGGTGCGAGCGATTCGACTCGAATCAAGGCGCCGGAATCCGTGCATGGTCGGCTCCATTCGCGGATTCTGGCAACGCAGAGCCGGGTCGAATCAGCCGTGCCTTTAGGCCGGGTTCCCCACCGCAGCTAGGCCGGGGCCCCGCCCTCTTCCGCTGGCGGGCCCTCGACTTCCGGCTCGTCCAGATCCGGCTCGTCGGCGAACTCCGCAAGCGCCGGCAGAACGAGCTCCCGGCACAGGATGATCAGCGCAGCCGTGAGTGGCAAAGCCACCAGGAATCCGAACATCCCCAGCGCCGATCCTCCCACGAACACCGACACAAAGACCACCAATGGATGCAGGCCCAGCGTGTCCCCCAGAATCTTGGGCATCAGTACGTAGCCTTCGATCATCTCCGCGACTCCGAACACGATCCCGGTCTTCAGCGCCAGAGCCAAGAGATCGTTGGGCCCGGGCTCGAGCACGAGCACCAAAAAGGCGAAGACGAATCCGAATAGCGCGCCGATGAAGGGCACCAGGGAGAGGAAGCCCGCGAACAGCCCAAGGAAAAGGGCGTAGGGAAGCCCCGTCACCCAAAGTCCAAAGGCGATCAGCAGGCCCTTGAGCAGGCACACGACAAGCCGGCCGCGGAAGAAGCCCGCGATCACTTCGCCGATTTCGGAGCCGATGCGCGTGACCCGTGCCTTCTCCCTATCCGGCACGTAGCGGCGCACGAAACCGTGGATTCTCTCCAGCTCGAAGAGCAGGTACCAGGTGTAGATGGGCAGCAGGAACAGCAGGGTGAAAAAGCCCATCACCGAACCGAACCAGTGGGACAGCACCCCCATCAACGAACCCGCGCCCCGCAGGGCCACCGGACCTGCGCGGGCCTGCTGGTTGCCGCGGGACACATCATCCCAAACGCGCTGGATGAACTGCACGAAGTAGCTCGTCCCGCCGCGGGTCGTCCCCGCCTGGGCATCGGCTTCATCCCGCGCGGTCGCACCTGCAGGCACATCGCCGGGGGGCGGTCCTTCGTTGCCGGACCCATTGAGAGCTTCGCTCGCTTCAGCCCCTTCCAACACATCGGAGGGGTCCCCCCCCTGAACGGCCTCTGAATCTTCGGAGCGTTCGCCGGAAAGCGTCTCAGCTGTTTCCTCGTCTCCCCCGGTGGCATCCTCCTCGTCCAGGATCCAAGCGATCGGCGCGCGATCCTTGTACTTCTCAACGAAGTTCTCGAAGCGCTGGTCGAGCTTCACCATCAAACCCTGGGCACCGTCCGCATCGCCGGTCCCCATGCGCCGAACCAGCTGATTCCCCTGCGCCCACAGGCCCAGGGACAGCAGCAGCGTCCCCGCAAACAGCACCGCATAGATCACGTTCACCGCGCCCATCCTGGACCAGCCGCGCCGCTCGAGGTTGAGCACCGCGGGGTGGGCCATGAAGGCCAGCAGATAGGCGAGCAGCAGCGGGTTCAGGACGTCCCGCACGCTCCAGGCGAACACCGACAGGACGACCGCAAGAATCCCTAGCGCAGCGTTGCGCCGCTCCCGGCTCAGGCGTTCAAGCATGCCTACTCGCTACCCTGGGCGTAGGGGCTGATCTCGACCGGCAGCTCCGGTTCGTAGTTGTTCACGAATGCTTCGTCGAGGTCATAGCCCTCAGCGAAGTCGTCGATCGAATCCGTCTCCTGGCGGTTCAGCAGCTCAGCTTCCACCAGGTTGAACACGATGCGCCCCCAGTCCAGGGTGGACTCGACCCCCCACGCCCGCCAAACCTGGGCGGCCATCGGGCCAAAGAGCCGCAGGGCGACGATGCGCATCCCTTCGAGCAACTCTTGACCGCTGACGTGCCGGGGCTTGGACGTATCCTTGTCCAGGCCCACCTGCTTCACGGCTTGGTCGAGGGATTCGAACAGGAACTGGTAGGCCTCAAACGCGTAGCGGCCGTCCCGCTTCCACACCTGACGCAGGGGATCGTCGGTCATCGAAGGTCAGCTCCTCACGGCGCGGGGCCGCTCTGGGTTGGAAAGGTCGTTGACCCGCAGGCCAGCTAAAGCGCGATCCACCAGCCCATCGGGCGAGAGGTGAATCGCCACATCCTGGCGCGCCTCGAGCCAGGGGTCCAGGCGCCGCTTGCGGGCAGCAGGCCCCAGGGCGGGCAGCTTGCTCGCCACGTCTCCGAAGGCGAGACCCTCCGGGCTTGCACCCGCGGCAAGGCGTTCCGCGTCCAGGAGGACCGCCAGCCCGAGATCCAGGAAGGCTGCGCCCCGGGACCGCGACTGGGCCGCAGGCGTCTTGCCCTCGAACTCGGCCTCGATTTCCCAGAGCTCGCGCCGCACCTGAGCGGCCGGCCGCCCCTCCACCGCGGCACCGAGCAGGTCCAACATCGCAGGAACGCCGCGCTCTCCGAGCCGCAAGGCGCCCCCGGGGGACCCCTGTGCCCTGCGGAGAAGGACCTCGGCGAGGGCAGCATCGACCCCGTGCAGGTCGAGCACCCGGCGCGCGTGATCGGCCTCGGGAACGGGTGCGCGCAGCTGCACGACCCGGCTGCGCACGGTGTCGAGCAGCCGCCCGGGCCATGCGCTCTCCAGCGCGATCAGGGTCTGCTCCCCTGGCTCTTCCAAGGTCTTCAGAAATGCATTCTGGGCGGCCTCATTCATGCGCTCCGCTTCGCGGACCAGCACGATCCGCCAGCCTCCCTCGCGGGCCCGCAGCTCGAGAAAGTCCGCCACCGAAGGGCCCCGGTAGCCGCTGCTTGCATTGCCGTCCCGCTGGGCGAAGAAGGCGATCGTCAGGCTGTCCTCGCCCGCGGCGCGGGCGTCGACTAGGAACAGGTCCGCGTGACTGCGCGCCTCCAGGCGCTTGCAGGGGCCGCACGTTAGGCAGGGTGCCGCCGGGCCCTGATCGCAGAGCAAGCCCGCAGCCAGCCAGCGCAGCGCCGTATACCTGCCGCTCCCCTCCGCCCCGCTGACGAGCAGCCCATGGGGCAACCGCCCCTCGCGGGCTGCGCGCCACATGCCATCCAACCAGGTGCTATGGCCGAGTGGCTCGACGAGCAGTTTTTCGTCCGTCTGCTTGGGGGCTGCCCTCCTGGGGCTAGGGGCCTGGTTAGAGGGCATCGGCAACCTCCTGCCATACCCGAGCGGCCACGGCTTCGATGTCGCCCGAGCCATCGATCAAGCGCGCCTGGCCCCGTCGCGACACGTAGTCCCGGTATCCGCCCGCCACGCGCTGCTGGAACGCGAGCCCCTTGGCCTCGATGCGGTCCGGTTCCGCGCCCTGGCGCCCGGCGGCCCGGTCCGGATCGAGCTCTAGGATCAGCTCGAGGTCGGGGGCCGGTTCGCCAGCCCAGGCCTGCAGCAAGCCGAGGACCGCAGCCCCCCCAACCTCCCCGGCGATTCCCTGGTAGGCAAACGTCGAGGCGTGGAAGCGCTCGCAGACGACGTGGGCGCCCCGCTCCAGCGCCGGGCCGATGATCTCATCCAGCAGCTGACGACGGGAAGCGGCGAACAGCAGGGCCTCGACTTCGGCTCCCATCGTGGCGCCCGGGTCGAGCAGCAGCGCCCGCAGCGCCTCACCCACCCGGGTCGTGCCCGGTTCGCGCACGTGCAGGACCTCGGCCCCGCTCGCACCCAAGCGCTTGGCCAGCAGCCCCGCCTGTGTGGACTTGCCGCAGCCGTCCACGCCATCGAGTACCACCATCCGTCCGCGCGCGCCCTGTCGCTCCTCGGCCATGGGGCCATAGTAGTCCGCGCTCCTCCCGGTATTCGCCCCCGCATTCGAAAACCGCCGTCTGGGGACCCCGGCCCCGATTCTCGCTTGATTCCTACTCCTCTTCGTCGTCTCCGCCGTAGCCCAAGGCCTGCAGCTGGGCCTCCTGGTCTGCGCTCACGTCCGCCCGCAGAACCGTCCCGGTCGAGCGCTGGTCCAGCCAGTCCATCGTCCGCTCGAAGTAGCGCTTGCCCAAGACAGGCTTCTCCCGGAGGACATCGACCTGACAGGTCGGATCGGCGCTGTAGTCAAAGTACATCGGGAGGAAGTTGCGCTGCGCATCGCGCTCTGCGATCAGGTAGTGCGGCCCCTGGGTCATGCCGACGCTGTTGAAATCCACTTCAACGAAGTGCACGGACCGTGGCTCCCCCCCAGCATCGCCGCCCGCCAGCTCGAGCAGGTTGCCGCCGACGGTTTCCAGCTCCGCACCGGGTTGTCCCCCGGCGTAACCCGGCCCCGCGAGGTCCAGAAGGGTGCGCGCCAACTCCACGTTGCTCACCCGCGCATCCACGGTGCCCTGCGGGCCGCCGGGCACACGGAGCAGAAGTGGCACCCGCAGGGTCGGCGGGTAGAGACCCGCGTGGTCGTACCAGATGTCGCCCTCGCCCAAGGACTCCCCGTGATCCGCGGTCACGGCCCAAACCGCATTCGCGCCGATGGGGCCCCCGTCGATGCCGCTCCGCAGGCGCCCAAAGAGGGTGTCGGTGTAGGCGACGCTCGCCCCGTAGAGGAAATCCGCGAACGCGGCATTGTTGACTGGCGCCAGCCACTCCCCGGGCCCGCGCCAGCGGATGTCGGGAATCGTAGGCTCGTCAAGCACCGCCTTTGGTAGCTCGACGCCCGATGCCTCCAGCTTCTCGCGATATTCGACCAGGAACTTGCCGGGCGGAATGTAGGGCGTGTGCGGATCGAAGAGATGCACCCACAGGAAAACGGGGCCTGGCGAGGACTCCTTCCAATCCTCCAGCCAGCGCTCCAGCCCGATCAGGGTCATGGCGCCGTTGAACGTCGCGCCGCTTTGCACGTCGAGGAAGCGGTCGAAGCCGCGCCCGAGTCCCGAGTACGCCGCCTGCAGGTGGTGAATGCTCACCGCAGCGGCCGTGTGGTAGCCGCGTGCCCGCAGGACCTGGGCCAGGGTGCGCACCCCCCCAGCAAGGGTCGCCCGGTTGGAGCTCACCCCGTGGCTGGGCACGTCGAGCCCCGAGAGAATCGATGCATGTGACGGCAGGGTCGAGTTCGCTGCCGACCAAGCGTCGTCGAAGCGCAGCCCCCCATGCGCCAGCGCATCCAGATGGGGAGTCGCCACCGGGCCACCGTAGGCGCCCACATAATCCCGGCGCAGCGTGTCGAGCGTCACCAGAATCAGGTGCGGGCGAGCCCCAGGTTCCGCGGCCACGGCCGCGGAGTCGAGCCGCGGCGCCCCCCACCAAATTTTGCGGCCCGCTTCGGCATTCTCTTGCTCCACCACCCCCTGGGCGAGCTGGCACAACGCTCGAAAGCGCAGCTGCACAGCCTGACCCGCGTACTCACCGAGGTCCGCGCTCAAGGGCCGCCATCGGTTGAGCGCGGCCGTCAGTCGCTCTTCCGCAAGGGGAAACCAGTCCCCCGATTCGCGGCGACCATGCACCTCGATGCGCACCTCTTCGGCCCCCGCGGGAAGGCGCGGCATCCCCACCTCCACCGCAAGCTGGGCCCCGAGCGGCACCGCATCGACGGCCGCGAACAGCTCCATGCCCGGCGCGCTGACCCAGGTCCTGCGAAGGTCACCGGTCAGCCCCAGGAGCCCCACGTCACCGAGTTCGGGATCGGGCTCCGCGCCCTCCTGTAGGCCGCCCGCAAGCAGCCGCATGTGAACGATGTCGAAGGTTTGGGGGCCCCGATCCCCCGGCAGCAGCTGGACACGCCTGACCTTGCCTTTCCAGCCGGGATGCCCGGCCAGCTCAAAGCGCGTCGCGCTCCGCCCTTCAGCCGTGGCGGTGTTGACGACCTGGGGCCTTGCGAGTTCGTCGCTGAACCACGAGAGCAGGGCTTGGCCGGTCTGCGGCAGATCCGCAACGAATTCGAAGGCATCCACCCGATCGGCGTCGAGTTCGCCCTCGTGGAACAGGCCCGCATGGATCAAGTCCCGCTCGACGTCATACTCGGCCAAGTGAACGCGGACTCCCTCCCCCGAGAGGGAAGCAAACATGCGAGCGTTCCTCTGTTCCCAGCCGTCCATGCCGACGACCTCGTCCCCCTCGAACGTGGGGGTCCATTCGGTGACGATGCGGGTCTCCCCCTGCATCTGCTCGTAGGAAGCTCGCCCGTCCTCCAGGCGCGGATCGAGGTGCTGCACCAGCCCATTGGGCTGGACGGAGGACTCGGGTCCCAGGGACGACGAACTCCCGGGGCCACAGCTGACTACCCAGCCGAGCATCGAAACGAGACCGATGCCGAGCCAACCGGCGTGCCGGACTCCGCGGCTCGGAGCCACGCACAGCGCTTGGGGTAGATGCATGAAGACGCCCAGTCTACCCCGCACGCGCCGCCGCGCCCGGCCCGCTTTCAATCCGTCCCAAGCAACTCGGTTGCCTGCGCGTGGCTCGCATCCACCCGCAGGGCCTCGCGCAGCAGGACGCGGGCGGCATCCCCCTGATCCAGGGCCAGCAGACAACGCGCTTCGCGCACAAACAGGTCCGCCTGTTCCGTCCCGTCCAGGGGAATCCCCTCGACCCATTTGGGATCAAGAGCCGCCTTCTGGTCCGCGTTCAAGCTCGACAGATTCAGCGTGGGAGGGGCCTCGTCGGTGAGTCCCCAGTGGTCGGGATCCAAGGCCGCGGGTACCAGCCGCGCAACCCGGTACTCCCGCGCGGCTTCCTCGAAGCGCTCCAGCTCGAACAAGCAATCCCCCCAGGCCCGGTGCTGGTCCCGGCGAAAGAGATCGACCTGGGACGCTTCGGCCCAGAGCCGCTCGGCCTCGACGAACTCACCGCGCTCCTGGCGCCAGGCCGCAACCTCGCTGCGCTGCGCGTACTCGCCCGCGTTCCATGCCAGCCAGCGTTCCTTCGCCAGCATCGCGTCCTCCCGTCGACCCTGCTTGGAGTACATCTCGGCCAGCCGCAGTTCCGCGGACAGCTGGTTTTCGTCGTAGCCAGGGAAGGACTTCTCCGCCTCCAGAAACAGCTGCTCAGCCTGCTCCGCGTCGCCCCCGGTACTCGCCAGCGCCCCCGCCGCTTGCTCCC
>CAYWNK010000044.1:0-29480 GCA_964459495.1 uncultured Planctomycetaceae bacterium | reverse complement strand
TTCTTCAGGTTGGTGCTCTTGGGGAGCTCCGGCCACGCCTCGAGCTTGGCGGGCTCCTCGGGCCCTTCCGGGCCATCGGCGGGTTCCTGGGGAATTTCCGGGCAGGCGCCGGCGGCGGGCAGGCCGGGGGCGGCGGGCATCGGCGCGGCCAGGGGCAGCAGCAGTGCAGCGATGGGGACGATCATTGAGTGGTGGACTCCCCCTGGGAGTCTTCGGGGGTGAGATAGAAGTAGTGGGAGGGGAGGTAGCGGCGCCATTCCGGATCGACGATCTCGATGCGTACCTGGTGGAGGGCGCTCTCTACGATCTCCTTCATGTACTCGGGTTCGATGTAGTACTCGGTGACGTGTTCGATGGTCGCCTCGGTGTAGACGTTCCAATCTTCGGGGTCGGGGCTGGCTACCCGGCGCACAAAGGTGAAGTAGCCGGGTCCCTCAAAAACCTCGGAGAGGGCGTCCTGCTCGGTGTCCCGGGCGATTCCCCAGCGGTCGATGCCGAGCTCGGAGATCCAGTCGTCGTGGATGCGGCGGACCTCGTAGGTCTCGTTCGCCTCGCCGTTGGCAACCAGGTGCTCGCGGGCCCGCTCGACCTTGCTGCGGGCTTCCAGGCGCAGCTCGGGCTCAAGGATGCGGCAGACCGCCCGCGGCAGAATCTGGTTGGTGAGGATGAAGCGCCGCTGGGCGTGAATGGTCTTGGCGGGCTCGACCAGCCGATAGGTCTCGACCCAGGCGTCGATCTCGGAGGCGGTGATGGGCTCGCCTTCGACCAGCATGACCGTATCCGCCGGCAAGCCGGCGGGCAGCGGGACCGGGGCGCCCGGGCTCTGGGAGGCTTCCGGTTCGACGGGGTTGCCAAGGGGCTCGCAGGCCGCCAGAGCGACACAAAGCAGGGTGGTGAGGGCGGAGCGCATGGCAGTCCTAGGTGGTTGCTGGCGGGCTGTTACGCCTGCTGGGGCTGGTCATAGCGCTCGATGAAGGCGAGGGCCTGGACGCCGAGAAACTCGTACACCCGGGCGATGCGTTCGGCGATGACGCTGAGCTCTCCGGAGGCCAGGACGGGCCCGAAGGTGGCCTGGGCCTCGAGGAACAGGGAGCGCGGGTCGGCGGTGTAGGACTCGATGCGTAGGGCGAAGGCGGCCGGGCCGACCTGGCCCGAGGCTCCCGGGGCGAGGGCCTCTCCGGGGAAGGAGAGGCGCAGGCCGTACAGGTTGGGGTTGGCCCCAAAGACCTCCAGCTCGTCGCCGAAGCGCAGCAGGCCCTGCCGGAGGAAGGAGAAGGCGTCCTTGTGGTGACGGGGGTTGACCAGGCTGCGCAGGGTCACCTGCTGGCCGACGAAGAGGGGGATTTCGCGGGCCTGGGCCACGGCCGTGGCCAGGCGCTCAACGCGGGCGGCGAAGGCCTCGACGGTCAGGGGGGAGTGCTCTTCGCGGAATTGGATACGATCCGGCGGGAAAGCGGCCTGGGAGACGGAGCCCGGCTGGGTGCCCGGATTGGCCAGGATCGGGCCCAGCGGGGTGACCGCAAAACTGGTGTAGTCGGGGTCCCCGGCCTCGAACATGGCGTTGTGGAGCTTCTGGATGGGCCGGACGTCCTGATTCACGGGCGGATGCAGCAGTTCCGTGAGCAGGGCGATGGTGCGGGGCGAATAGTCCATAGTGTGGGCGCTAGAATAGGACAGGTGAGCGTGGTCCGTGCCCCCCTAGGGGCCTCCCGGGCGGCGAAATACGCCCCTGGTGGGCCCTCGAGTCCCCCTGGGCCGCTTCTTCGCCAAGCGAATTCGGGAATTCGCTCATTGCTGCGGATCTGCTCCGTAAGCTCCGCCTGCGTTCGGCCCGATTGCAAGCCCCGACGCTCGCCCAATCGCTCCAGAGCCCCCCAGGAACATGAAGACCCACCTTTCGAAGATCCTCCTCGCCCTGATCCCGGCCGCCTCCGGCGTAGCCTTCGCCACCCCCCAGGAGGCGACAGTCACGATGCCCGCCGCCGAGGTGACCGATGACGGCACCTCGATCTTTGGCGAGCCCTTGTACGTGGGCGGTAAGCGCATCACGGACATGGAGATCAAGCGCTTCCTCTGCTACGGCAAGGGCCGCAACGCCCTCGAGGCGCGCAAGCTCGGCACCTTGATGCAGCAGGAATGGGAGCTGCGGGAGTACGAGGCCCAGAATGCTCTGCTGGACGAGCGCTATGGGGGCCGCGAGCTCGAGGATCTCGGCGAGGCCGAACAGGCGGAGCTGAACGAACTCGTCGCGCAGCAGCTGGCCCGCTACCAGTTCAACGTCGAGGAGTTCGACGACCGCCTCGCGCGTGAGGAGAAGGACTTCTACGAGCGCTACCCGACTCTCAATCTCGACACCGAGATCGCGCGGGCCTACCAGAGCACCCAGTGGTACAAGGATCAGGTCCGTCAGACCCTGCAGTTCGACGACCTGTTCTTCAAAGGGCACCCTGACCAGTGGCCGGCGATCACGATCGAGGCCACCCACGCGGGTTCGCCCAACTTCGACCTGATCGAGGACTACGCGAAAAACCACGTGCTCCGTCTGGAGATGTGGCACGAGAAGCGTGCCGCGTCCGAATCCAACCTGCTCGCGACCGAATTCCCCGGCCAGGCGGCCGACGCGCTCTCGCCTGAGGACGCGGCCCGTCTCAAGAAGATGGTCGACGACGAGCACGGCCGCTTCGAGCCCCGCGAGGACGAGATGATGATGGGTCTCCTGCGGGACTTCGTCATGGGCGCGCTCAACGACCTGGTCGAGGTCAAGACCTCGATCGATGGCCTGCCCGCCAATGTCCTGATGAGCATCGAGGGCGGCGGCTTTGAGGCGGAACTGCTGACCGAAGACGTCTACCAGGAGATGAAGCACGCCTTCTCCGCGGCGGACATCTCTGAGGCGAAGAAGTACCTGGCCCTACTGGAGGCGGCGCGTCAGTCGCTCAGCGCCCAGGACGCCCTGATGTCGAATGAAGCCTTCCGGGCGGAATTCGCCGAGCAGACCAACCAGCTCCAGGACACGATGTTCCAGATGGACTTCTTGGCCCTCCAGGGACACCTCTTCCCCTCGGTCGAGTCCTACTACAACCATCTGCTTCTGATGTCGTCCTACCGGGGCACGATCGTGGATCAGCTGAAGCCGATGGAAAACGGTGACTTGAGCGAGCCTCTGGCCCAGCACATGACCGTCGCCAACGGGATCATGGGGCTGGCCAAGTGCCAGGCTGAGGTGCTGCTGGTTTCGGCCTTTGACTACCCGCAGAACAAGTGGAAGGAAAACGGCTGGGAAAAGGCCCAGGCCCGTGCCCTCGAGCTGCGTAGCCAGGTCGACGACTACCTCGACAAGCTGGCCGTCCAGGCCGAGGAGCGCATGCGTGCCGTCAGTGCCGGCGAAGACTACGAGCCTGCCGAGACCCTGAAGCCCTTCGACCAGTGGTGGTCGGAACTGCTGGACCTGAACTCGGACTTCTGGGATCCGCCCCTGCCGGTCACCGGCAAGATGCCCCCGGCGATCGGTATGAAGAACCGTGGCCGCTTCCAGGGCAGCACCATGACCCGCAACGACATGAAGCGGGCGATCGGCGAGAGCAGCTACTCGCACTTCATGGAAGACTTCGAGATCGTGGACCAGATCTTCTTCGGCATGGAGCCCGGCACCGTGGCCGGCCCCTTCCCGGGTCCTATGGGCTACTACATCTGCTACCTGAAGAATAAGCAGCGCCCGACCAACCCGCTGAACATTCGGGACGAGCGTCACCTGAGCATGATCCAGGAGGACTTCACCCGCATGTCCTTCACGGACTTCTGCCACGCTGCCCTTGAAGCGGCGGACGTGAAGGGACTCTAGGTCCTCTTCGGGCGGCGATTCCCAAGGGGGAATCCCGCCCTCGAACCCAGGCAGGCCGGGGCCAGCGCTTTTTGCGCTGGCCCCGGCCTGCTCGCTTGTGCTGGCGACCTCCGATCCCGAAGATCCTGCCGTGAGTTCCAAGACCGAAGGACTATTCAGCCTCCTCAAGCCTTACGCGATCCCGCGGACGAAGGCGCTGATCGCCGTATTCCTGCTGAGCATGCTGGGGGCGGTGCTGGCCCAGGGCACGTACCTGCTGCTGCCGCCGACGTGGAAGCTCCTGTTCCCTTCGGTCGACCAGCAGAAGATCGAGGTGCAGGTGGAGGAGGTCCTCCAGGTGGCGGGTGCCGAGGACGCGAGCCCCGAGACCCTGAAGGAGGCGCTGGCATCGGCGGACCAGCGCATCCGGGACGAGGAGCGCGCCGCGCAGGCGGGGACCTTCGAGGGCTGGGTCAGCGACGCGAAGCGCGCGGTGAGCGACACTTTAATCGGGGACCCCGCCAGCCTGACCGACGAGCGACGTATGTCCCTGCTGTGGACGGTGGCGGGAATCATCACCCTCATCTCCCTCGCGGCGGCGGCAGCGGCCTTTTTCTCCGCCCTGCTGGCTGCCCGGGTGGGCCTGGAGCTGGTGGTCAGCCTGCGTGAGGACCTGGCGCGCCACCTGATCTCCCTGCCGATGCGCTACCACGGCGAGCGCAAATTCGGAGATCTGCTCTCGCGCATGAGTGCCGACGTGGGGCTGACCCTGCAGGTGGTGAACATCGCGCTGAAGGACCTGGTGCAGGAGCCGCTGATGGCGCTGATCGCCCTTTCCTACGCGGCGCTGGTCTCGTGGAAAGCGACGCTGCTCATCCTCGTGGGGCTGCCCCTGCTGCTGGTGCCCGTATCCCTGCTCCTGCGCAGGGTCTCCACCGGCTCAAACAAGAGCTTGGCGACCCTCGGGGAAGCCACCCAGGTGCTGTCGCAGATCTTCTCCGGCATCCGCACGGTCAAGGCCTACCGCGCCCAGGAACGCGAGATCGAGCGCTACACCGAGGCCAACCAGGCCTACGTCGGCGAAACGATGCGCATGGTCAAGGCGAGCGCGCTCTCCGGTTCGTGGACGATCGTCTACACCCACGCCGGCCTGGCCGTGGTGGTCCTCGTGATCGGCTGGCTGTCGATGCGCAACCCGTCGATGGCGGACGGGGGGGAGATGCTCACGTTCTTCATTCTCATCAGCCGCGCGTACAGTTCGATGAAGCGCACGACGAAGGCGATGGGCAAAGTGGCCGAGTCCCAGGGCGCTTACGAGCGACTGCGTGGATTGCTCGAGGAGACCAACGAGATCCAGGATCAGCCCGGCGCGGTCGAGGCCCAGGGCCTGGGCGCGGGGCTGCGATTCGAGAACGTTGGCTTCTGGTACGTGACCCCCGACGAGCCGGCGCTGGTGGGGGTGGACCTGGAGCTGAAACCCGGCGAGACCTTGGCCCTCGTTGGGCCGTCCGGCTCGGGCAAGAGCACGCTGATCGATCTCGTGTCGCGTTTCATGGACCCGACGGAGGGGCGCATTACCATCGATGGTCGGGACCTGCGCGAGCTCACTCTCGACTCTTGGTCGCGCCAGGTTTCGATGGTGACCCAGTCGCCCTTCCTGTTCCACACCACGGTGGGGGAGAACATCCGCTACGGCCGGCCGGGGGCGAGCCAGGACGACGTCATCGCTGCTGCGAAAGCGGCCGACATCCACGAGTTCCTCAAGGCTCTGCCCAGGGGCTACGACACCAACGTCGAGGACGCGGGCCACCGTCTGTCCGGTGGTCAGCGCCAGCGGATCACCATCGCCCGCGCCGTGCTGCACGGGGCGCCGCTCCTGCTGCTCGACGAGGCGACCTCGGCGCTGGACACCGAGTCCGAGCGTGCGGTTCAGGCCGCCCTCGACCGGCTGATGGAGGGTCACACTGCGATCGTCATCGCCCACCGGCTTTCCACGATCCGCAACGCCGACCGCATCGCCGTGCTCGAACACGGCCGGCTGGTCGAGGTCGGCACCCACGACGAGCTACTGGCGAACAAGAGCGTGTACGCCCGACTGCACTCGATGCAGTTCCAAGACACGCCGGTGTGAGCGTGGCGTGAGGTGTACGGAGCCCGGGCTCCGTACACCTCACGCCACGCTCACACCGGCGTGTCCAGCAGGCAGACCGCCTGCACCTGAACCGCGCTGCCGCCGGCCAGCGAGCCGAGGCCTTCAACACTCTTGCCGCGCAGGTTGACGCGATCGACCGTCGTATCCAGCAGCCCCGCGATCGAGGCGCGCATCGCCGCGCGATGGGGGCCGATGCGTGGGCCCTCGGTGACGATCACGATGTCGGCGTTGGCGAGGGCGAAGCCGGCATGCTGGACCTGTTCCCAGGCGGCCCGCAGGAATGCCTTGGAGTCGGCGCCCTTCCACTTGGGATCGGTGTCCGGGAACAGCGTGCCCAGGTCGTCGAGACCCGCGGCGCCGAGCAGCGCATCGGTCAGCGCGTGCAGCACCGCGTCGCCGTCGGAGTGACCCAGGGGGCCGGCGGGGTGGGGCAGTTGGATGCCGCCCAGGATGCAGGGGCGCCCGTCCACGAGGCGGTGCAGGTCGTAGCCGAGGCCAATGCGGTGGGTCATGAGTCGAGCAGGGCTTGGGCGATGCGCAGGTCGTCGGGGGTGGTGAGCTTGAGGTTGGTGGGCGAGCCTTCGACGATGGGCAGCGGGCCGATCTGGAGTTCGTGCAGGGCCGCTTCGTCGGTTGTCACGACCCCGTCGGCAAGCGCCTTGCGAATCAGCCGAGCCAACAGCTCGGTGCGAAAGCCCTGGGGCGTTTGTGCAGCCCAGAGGCCATTCCGATCGACGACCCGATGGGCGAGCTGGTCGTCCGGCGAGTGGTGCAGGGTGTCCCGCACGGGCACGGCCAGCAGCGCCGCGCCGCGTTCCCGAGCGCAGGCCGCGACAGCATCGATGTGGGCAGGCTGGACGAGGGGCCTAGCCGCGTCGTGAACCAGCGTCACTTCGATCCCGGCCGGCACCGCTTCCAGGCCAGCGCTGGAGGAATGCATGCGCTGGGCACCGCCCGGCACGATCGCGTGAATGTGATCTTGGAAGGTCGCGAGCTCGGCCTCAAAGAGGGGCTGGAGCTGGGGAGCCACCACGACCACGATGGGGCCGACGCTGGCCGCGGCGCGGAAGGCCTCGACGGTGTGGGCTAGGACGGTGCGGCCGGCGAGGGGCAGGAGCGGCTTGGGCACGTCCCCACCCATGCGGCTCGACTTGCCGGCAGCCACCAGAACTGCGGCGGCATAGGGCGGGGGTGTGGCGGTATCGGTCATGGGATCGTCTGCGCAGGAAGCGTAGGGTGGCTCCTGCGGGCCCCGCCCGCCAGCACCCGATGGACTCCCTGCCCAGCCTTCCCCCCGACTTCCAAAAGCCCATCATCCTGGGCATCGACCCGGGGTCCCAGGTGATGGGCTACGGCGCGCTCGTCCTGCACCGTGACAAGCCGGTGCTGCTGGCCGCAGGGGCGCTTGGGGTCGGTCGCAGTGGGCCAGCTCCAGGACGGCTGGGGGCCCTGCGGCAGGACCTCGACCTGCTGATGGGCAAGCTGCGGCCCTCGGTGGTGGTGATCGAGAGGGCCTTCGCTGGCAAGAACATGGCTTCGGCCATGCGCATGGGGGAGGGCCGCGGCGTAGCCCTGTCCTGCGCGGCCGTGAGTGGGGCCCAGATCGCCGAGTACACCCCCGCGGAAATCAAGAAGGCCGTCGTGGGCAACGGGCGAGCGGAAAAGACCCAGGTCGCGGCCATGGTCGTGGCCGAGCTCGGCGACGCGGCGAAGGACCTGCGCCACGACGCAACGGACGCGCTGGCCGTGGCGCTGACCTACGTGTTTCGGCGGCGTTTCGAGAGCTTGATCCGCTAGGCCGGCAGCATCCCCGCCGGGCGCGAAGTGCCTCCGGGCGCTGATTCCGGGCTGGTCTATGGGGTTTCAGATTCGTCAACCCCTGGGGCTGGCCTGCGTTTTCCCCCCTGGGAAGCACGGGAGGCGGGCCGGGAAGCAGATCAATCCGTAGCGCTTGGATCTCGGCTGTCGTTGCCCCACAATCCTGTCGTGAACGGACTCCCCAACCTTGACCCCGCAGCGCAACAGCGCGACAACGGGCCGCACTTTGAGTCGGCCCTGCTCGACGCGATGCCGGGGCTCGAAGTCCTCGACCACGGTCTCGAGCTCGACGGACTGTCGACGGATGCGGTGGGCGTGGACGCGGAGGGGCGCCTCAATCTCGTGCTCTACGCCGATGGGCAGGCGGAGTCCCTGCCCCTCGAGGTGCTCGACACCCTGCGCCTCGCCCGGCGCCAGCGTCATCTGTTGGCGCGGCATTTGAACGAGCCGCGCCTGGATCCCGAGGCCGACGCCTGCGTGGTGGTCGTCGCTCCCGGCTTCGATTCCCTGGTGTCCGAGCGATTGGCGTGTCTGCCGAGGCACCAGGTGCGCTGCTTCGAACTGCACGAGATGCGCTCGGAAAAGGGCCTTTCGACGCTATTGCTGCCCGCTTCCCACGAGCAGGTGGAGCAGCACGAGTTCGCGATCAGCGCGCCCGAGGATTTCCTGTCGGCCCTGGAAGAACCCATGCGCGAGATGGTCTCGGAGCTGACCTTGCGAATCGAACGCATCGACCGCGAGGTGGCATTGGCCTCAGGGCCCGGGGGCCTGGAATGGCGCTACCGGGGTACGCCCCTCTGCCGGCTGCGGGGGGAAGGTGAGCGCCTGGTTGGCAGTGTGATCGAGGGGCCGAGTTTTCCGCTCAACCGGGACCGGGACTTGGAGGGCTTCCTCGACGCCTCCCTGAGGCGTTTCCTCAACCTGATGGATACGCTCGGGGAGCTGGGGCCGCCCGAGTTGGCTCCGCGGCCTGGGATCAGCGCCGACTCGTAGCGTTCGGGGCGGAAACCCGCGCCTGGTCCCGATCGCGGGTCCAAAGGACTTTGCGCTTGCATCACCTCCTGGTTTCCCACCCAGGCATGTGAAAGGGTGGGGGACACGAAACGCGATCGCGCATCGTCCCCAAGTGAACTGGACCGAAGCCAAGCAGCTCCTGAGGCGACGCCTAACGGCGCCGGGGGAAAGAACTGTCCAGTCTTCTGGTCCGTTGCACCGCAGGGGGAGCTCACAGGCCTGCGCCCGTTCGGTCTGCGTGGTTTCGGGCAAGGGCGGGACCGGCAAGTCCCTGGTCAGTGCTTCGCTCGCCGCCCTGTTGGCGCGACGGGGACGCACGCTCTTGCTGGACGCAGACCTGGGGGTGGCCAATGCGCACCTGCTTCAGGACGTGACGCCGGAGCACCACCTGGTGGACGTGATCGAGGGCAAGGTCTCGATGGAGGACGCCGTCGCTCGCTGCTCCGAGCAGCTGGATCTGCTCGCGGGCGGGTCCGGCTTTGGGCGCGTGGCGCACCTCAGCCACCTCGAGCTGGAGATGCTTTCCCGCGGGCTCGAGCGCATCGAACGCCGGTATGAGTACTGCCTGGTGGATTCGGCGGCCGGGCTTTCCGATCAAACCGTCGGTCTGGCGGCGGCCGCCGACCTGGTGGTGATGGTGACGACCCCCGACATCACCTCTCTCACCGATGCCTACGCATTCTTGAAGGTGCTGGTCCAGCGCTCACCCGCGCGGCAGCCGTTCATCGTCGTCAATCGGGTCCAGGAGGCCGCTGACGCCGCGAGCGCGACGAAGCGCATGTCTCACGTGGCGGAGAAGTTCCTGGGGCAGCAGCCGCAATTTGCGGCCCACCTACCGGAGGATCGGGCGGCCTACCGTTGCACCCAGCGCCGCAAGCCGGTCGTGGTGGCCGAGCCCCAAAGCCCCTTGGCGGGCGGGCTTCGATCCCTGGCGGCCGATGTGCTCGCCGAGCTCGACGGGCTCGAGCCCCAGGGCCTGGGCCGCACCTTGGCCCAGCGGCTGGGGTCCTAGGACCCGCTGGCTTGCGGGGGCATCGGCGCCTGATTCAAAAAAGCGCCGAAAGCACCGCCATCGCTGCGGCCCGGGCCGGTCCCTAGATCCATGGCCGAGCCCTCTTCTTCGCGTTGGCTGCCGGTTTTGGTGGGCTGGCTCGCGTGCACGATCCTCTGGGAGTGGGTGCCTGAAGCTGGTGTCGTTCCGCCCCGAGCCTGCGCCCTCAGCCCGGACTTCACCCCGGATGGACCGTGGGTGCTGACGCCCTCGATCCGCGAGCTGCGGCGTTTGCCGGGGATCGGGAGCAAGCGCGCGCGCCTCCTGGCGGAGCGCATCCGCGCCGAGGGCGTCGACCCCAGACGCCCCGGGGCGCAGTCCTGGCTGCTCGCTTTGCCGGGCATCGGGCCCGTCTCGGCGAGGGCCGTGCTCGACTGGGCCGGGGACCGCTATCCCCTCGCCCAGGACGAGGCCGTACACTTCCAGGCCGCGATATGGCCGGTTCCGAATCCCAATCCCTAGGGTCCCTGCGACCCCCCGCCCCGCGTATCGGGCTCCCTCCGGCCCTGGGGCCGGACGTCATCGATCCGGTGGTGCTCCAGGCCCTCGCCGAAGATGTGCGCGACGGCGATGTGACGACGGGCAACGTGGTCCCCGCGGAGGCGCTCGCCAAGGGCAAGCTCTGGGCCAAGGAGACCGGAGTCCTGGCGGGCCTCGGGGTCTTTGCCCGGGTGTTCAAGCTGGTGGACGCAGAGGTGCGCGTCGAGCTGGACCTGGCCGACGGGGCCCGCGTGGAGGCGGGCACGCTGGTGGGTCACGTCTACGGGAAGGCGCGCTCGCTGCTAGTGGCCGAGCGCACGGCGCTGAACCTGATTCAGCGACTCTCGGGCGTGGCTAGCGTCACGGCAGAGTATGTGGACCGTATCGCCCATGTGAAGGGCGCCCGAATCCTCGACACGCGCAAAACCACGCCCGGGCTGCGCGCGCTGCAGAAGTACGCGGTGCGCTGCGGCGGGGGTGAGAACCATCGCTTTGGTCTCTTCGACGAAGCCATGGTGAAGGACAACCACGCCGAGCTGGCCGGCCGCGACCTGGAGTCGGCGGTGAAAGATCTGCGCGCAGTCCTCGGCGAAGGAGTGCGGGTGACCTGCGAGGCGCGCGATGAGAAGGAGGCGCTCGCTGCCATCAACGCGCGGGCGCACGTGGTCATGTTGGACAACATGACGCCTCCGCAGATCGCCGATCTGCTGAAGCGTCTTACGGCACACGGTGAGCGAATCGGCTGGACGCCGGAGTTCGAGGCCTCGGGCGGCATTGTGCTTGAGAATGTGGCGGACTACGCGGAGGCCGGCGTCGATCGGATCTCGATTGGCGCGTTGACCCATTCGGCCCCAAGCCTCGACCTATCCTTGAAGCTGGAGCCAGAGCGTTGAGCGAGATCCGCTCCGAATTCGGCGAGCGCGAGATGCACCTGGACCTCCCCGCCGCTCACAGCGCGGGCCGTATGGCGCGGCGCATGGTCGCCGAGTACGCCGCCTCCGAGGGCGTGCCGGAGTCGGAGCTCGCGACGCTGGAGTTCGTGGCGGGCGAGCTGATCGACAACGCCATCGACCACGGCGGCGGCGGCGGCGCGCGCGAGTCGTCGGAGCTGGAAGGCGATGTGCGCATGAACCTCTGGGTGCGCCTGGGCACGGGCCACTGGTCGGTGCTGGTCGAAGACCAGGGCGGCGGCGTACTCGAAGAGGTGCGGCCCTTGATCGAGCCCGAGGACGGCATCCCCGATCTTGAAGACGAGCGCGGGCGCGGCTTTTTCCTGCTGGCCCAAATGGTTGATTCGCTCAAGGTCGAGCTCAGCAAGGACGGCCGCGGGCTCGGGTTCTGCGTGAGCAAGCAGTTCGCCGGAGCGGCTGACGAGGCCTAGCTCGCCCATGGGGGAGGCGGTCGACAGGGTGGGACCCTGGCTCAGGGGCGTGCGCTGGGTCGGCGGGATTCTGCTGCGGCCGTCACGGGCCCTGGCGCTCCTGCCACCGCTGGCCTGGGCGGCGGCGATCTGGCTGGCTTCGGCCTACAGCGGCAACCTGGTGACGGTTCGGCCGACCCCGCTGCTGAAGTTCCTGGGTAACGGGGTGCACGCGTTTGAGTTCGGGCTGCTGGCGCTGTTGTGCGTGCCGGTGATCCCGCGGCGCGCGGCGTTCAAACCCAGGACGGACGGCCGGCTCCGGGAATGGGCGAATCTGCGGCTGGCCGAGGCCCTCGGGATCCTGCTCGTGGTGCTGCTCTACGCCATCGTGGACGAGGCCCACCAGGCTCTCGTACCCGGCCGGGTGGCCTCGTTGTACGACGTCCTGACCGACGTGGTGGGGGCGGCGTGCGTGCTGAGTGTTGTGAGCCTGGCGGGGCGGAGTCACGCGACGGACCGGGCGCTGCTCAAGCGGTTGGGGCTGTGCCTGGTGGCCTGCGGCCTGGCGGCGGGGCTTTCGACCTTCGTCGATCTGAGCTCGAAGCCTTCGAGAGAGGGATTCGGGGAGCTGTGTTGGCCGGAGGTGCGGCGGACACGTTCCTACACCCGCTAGTGCCGGGGGAGTCGGGCAGGGGGCGCCGCCCTGCGAACACCGTCAAAATTGCGCCGGCTCCGTACATGACTGCCCGGCCCCCATGGCGTTCAATGGCCCCGTGAACGCCTCCGACGAGACCTACCAAAGCCCGCTAGCGGCCCGTTATGCCAGTCGCGACATGGCGCGCAACTTCTCCGACGTGAAGAAGTTCACGACCTGGAGGCGGCTGTGGATCGCCCTCGCCGAGGCTGAGCAGGGCCTCGGCCTCGACATCCAAGACGAGCAGCTGGACGAAATGCGTGCCAGCGTGGACGACCTCGACCTCGACGCGGCGCGCCGCTACGAGAGCGAGTTGCGGCACGACGTGATGGCGCACATTCACGCCTGGGGCGATCAGTGCCCCAAGGCGCGGCCGATCATGCACCTGGGAGCCACGTCCTGCTACGTGGGCGACAACACCGACCTCGTGGTGCTGCGCGACGGGGTGCGGCTGCTGCGTGGGCAGCTCGTGAGCTTGATCGCCAAGCTGAAGGACTTCTGCCTGGAGTGGCGCGAGCTGCCGACGCTTGGCTTCACGCACTACCAGCCCGCCCAGGCGACGACGGTGGGCAAGCGCGCGACGCTTTGGCTGCAGGATCTCGTTCACGACCTGGACGATCTTGACCACGCCGAGAGCTGCATTCGCTTCCGCGGGGTGAAGGGCACGACCGGCACCCAGGCGAGCTTTCTCGAGCTCTTTGGGGGCGACCACGACAAGGTGCGTGCGCTGGATGCGGCGGTCACGGCCAAGCTGGGCTTCGAGCGCACGTTCGGGGTGACCGGCCAGACCTACCCGCGGCGCATGGATCACCGCGTGCTGCAGTGCCTGTCCGGCATCTGCCAGTCGGCGCACAAGTTCGCCACCGACCTGCGGCTGCTGTCGAACCGGCGCGAGGTGGAAGAGCCCTTTGGCTCCAAGCAGATCGGCTCGTCGGCCATGCCCTGGAAGCGCAACCCCATGCGCTCCGAGCGCATCTGCGCCCTGGCGCGCTTCGTGATCGAGCTGGAAGGCAACGCAGCCCACACCGCGGCGAATCAGTGGTTCGAGCGCACGCTGGACGATTCCGCCAACCGGCGTCTGGCGCTGGGCGAGGCGTTCCTCGGCACCGACGCGGTGCTGAACCTGATGCTCGACGTCTGCGGCGGCCTGGTGGTGAACCCGGCCATCGTGAAGCGCAACCTGGACGCGGAGTTGCCGTTCCTGGCCACAGAGCACGTGCTGATGGAGGCCGTACAGGCCGGCGGTGACCGCCAGGACCTGCACGAGCGCATCCGTGTGCACAGCCACGCCGCGGCCCGCGCCATCAAGGATGGCGGCGAGGGCGAATTGCCCAAGCGCTTGGCGGAGGACCCGGCCTTTGGCGCTGTGGCGGGGCGTCTCTCTGAGCTCCTTGACGGCTCCCGCTACGTGGGCCGCGCCCCGGCCCAGGTGCTCGAATTCCTCGAGGCGGAGGTCGACCCGATCCTCGCGCGCCACGCCGACCTGGTGGGAGCGAGCGGCGACGTACGGGTCTGAACGGGCCGTCAGGAGGCGGCGGTTTGATTCCCGCCTCCGTAGCCCTACCATCCAGCCCATGGCAGCCGGATCCAAGTCAGCAGTCGTTCTCGCCGTTGCCGGGAACGGATTCCTCACCGTCGCGAAGTTTGTCGCCTTCCTGCTCTCGGGTTCGGGCGCGATGATGTCGGAGGCGATCCACTCGTTCGCCGACACCGCCAACCAGGTCCTGCTGATGGTGGGCATCGGGCGCAGCGACCGGCCAGCCACCGCGGCCTTCCACTACGGCTTCGGTGCGGAACGCTTCTTTTTCGCGCTGATGAGCGCGGTGGGCATCTTCATCCTCGGGGCAGGGGTCACCGTCTATCACGGCGTCCATACCCTGCTGCACCCCGGCGAACTCAACGTGGGTTGGCTCGACTACTCGGTGCTGGCGCTCGCCTTCATCGTCGAGATGTACGTCCTGCTCCAGGCCGTCAAGGTTGCGAACACGGAGCGGGGCGAGAAGCCCCTCATGGCATTTCTGAGGGAATCGAGCGATCCAACCCTCGCGGCCGTGCTGCTCGAGGACGGGGTCGCCTGCCTGGGAGTCCTGATTGCTGCCTCGGGCATGCTGGCTGCCCAGCTGACGGGCAACCCCCTGTTCGATTCCCTGGCCACCCTGACCATCGGCCTGTTGCTCGGCCTTGTGGCGGTCTGGCTGGGCTACAAGAACCGCGGGCTGATCCTGGGGCGGGCCATCCCGGTGGAGGTCCAGGAAGAGGTTCACAGCTATCTCATGGCCCAGCCCAGCGTCGAGTCGGTGAACGCCGTCAAGACGCGGATCGTCGGGGCCGGCAACTTCAAGTACAAGGCCGAGATCGATTGGGATGGGGCCTTCCTGGGCGAGCAGTGCGCGGACTGGGTGGGGGAGCAGGCCAGCACCCTGGGGACGCCGCAAGGGGCCAAGGCCTTCGCGCGCTCCTTTGGGGCCAAAATGACCCAGGCGCTCGCCCTGGAGATCGACCGCATGGAGGGGGAGCTGCGCCAGCGTCACCCCCAGCTCCAGCATCTCGACTTCGAGAGCGACCCCGGCAGGGATGTGCCGCCGGGTGCTGGTGGGCCGATCGGGTAGGAGCCAGGAGACCGGCCTTGAGGCGATCCTGGGTGCCAGGCGGGGCGCGGAGTCCCCAACCTGAGCGGGCAGCAGCTGCGCTGAATTGACACAGGCCCCGGCGCGGGGCAATCTCCTTCCGCACGCTTCGTCGCCTTCCTCCACTCGCAGGGGTGAGCGCACGTTCCGGCGGTCCTGCCGGCCCCGTCTCATCCAGCGAGGTAGGTTTGCGAGGCACGTCCCCTTGGCGTCCCGACCGGTGCGCCGGTCGCTACCCCGTCCATCTCCCTCTCGCCCCCTCCACCCGTGACTCAACCCGGGATCCCCAACGATCTGGTGCTCTCCACCTCGTGCTTTGGGCCGAGGTTGAGAACGATTGAAGACCAGGCCTTCTCCGCCGTGGCCATGGGCTTTCGCAGGCTTGAGCTGGGCCTGTCCGCCATGCCCTCCGAGCTGGGGGGCTGGGAAGATGCCGCCCGCGAGACGGGCATTTGCATCGACTCGGTGGTGGTGGGAGCGCTCAACCCCATGAGCGAGACCATGTCGGGCAGCCTGCTCGGCTCCAGCGACTCGGAGGCCCGCGAAAGGGCCCTCAACAGCACACGCCGGCACATTCGGGTGGCCCAAAACCTGCGCGCACCCACAGTGGTCGTGCGCGGCTGCTCGGTCGAGAGCGCGCGCCTCGCGGACGACGCGATCCGCCTGCAGCGCGATTTGGAGACCGCCAGCGACGACGAGCGGCCCGACGCCAAAGAGGCGGTTCGGGAGCATGTGGCGAAGGTCCAGCGCAAGGGTCACAAGCAGCTCGAGCACTTCTGCCGCTCCCTGCACACCCTCGCGCGCGAGTTCCCCGAGATGAAGTTCGCCGTCGAGCCTGGGCTGCAGTTCAACGACCTGCTCAACTTTGAGGCTATGCAGTGGTGCCTCGACGACCTCAAGGCCGAGGGCGTGGGTTACTGGCACGACGTCGGCCGCATCCACCAGCGCGGTCTGGCCGGGCTGCCTGACCAGGGCGGCTGGCTCGACACCTTTGCGAGCCGCATGGTGGGGGTGCACCTGCAGGACGCCACCAGCGAGGTCGCTGAACTCCCCCCTGGTCTGGGGGAGGTCGATTTCCGCCTCGTCTCCGAGTACGTGCCCAAGGGCATTCCCCACGTGGTCGAGGTTGGAGCCTGCCACGGGCGGGCTGAGGTTCTCGCCTGCGTGCAGTTCTTGATGGGCTTCGGATTTTGACCTAAGGGGCTGTCGGCCATGGGGTTATCGCCGAAAGGAGGCTTTCGCTACGGCATTCCCAGAATGGAAAGGATGCGGTTCAACCGGTTCATTCCCAAGCACTTGGGGCTAGCTTCTGCGCCCCGTCCGGAACAGCTCCCGGGTCTGTCTCACAAGTAGACATGTAGCCTAGGTGCTTCCCTGCTCGATACTGGTGGTGTGGACGAGGGAACCCACAATCCAATGGCTATGCCGACTGCCCAAACGACCAGCCACGACGGGGATGCCGCCCCGGCGAAGGCGATCGAAGCCGATCTGCCGGTCGAGCGCCTGAAGCAGGTGCTCATCCAGGTCGATTCCGAGGCGCGACCCGACCAGCGCGGTCGCTTTCTGGTCTTGACCCACCGCGGACCCGACCCCGATGCGATGGGGGCCTGCGAAGGCCTGCGCCTGCTGCTGAGCCAGGGCTTCGGCTACGGGGTCACCGTGGCCACGGTGGGCCAGATCCACCGGGCGGAGAACCTGGCGCTGCTGCGTACGCTCAAGCTGGAGCTGGAACCCTACGAGGATGTGGACGCGGATGCCTTCGCAGGCGTCTTGCTCGTCGACACCCAGCCCGCCTTCGGGCACACCGTCGTGCCCGAGGGGGCTCTGGTTGCGGCGGTGTTCGATCACCACGTGCCGCCGCCCGATCCGGACGGCAACGGCGTGCGTGCCCGCTTCGAGGATGTGCGACTGCAGACGGGGGCGACCTGCTCGATCCTGTACGAGTACCTGCGCGACGCCGAGCTGGAGATCGATCTCAAAACCGCCAGCGCGCTGTTTTGCGGTGTGCGCTACGACACCGCTGACCTGTCGCGCAACGCTTCGCCGCTGGACGAAGAGGCCTATCACGCGCTCTTCAAGCTCGGTGACCGCGAGGCGATCGCTCGCATCGACAACCCGCCGCTGCCCCGGCACTACTACTCCGAGCTCGCCCTGGCTCTCGGTGCGGCCCGCCAGCACGGCCCGCTCGTGTTGATCCTGATGGGCAAGGTCGAGAACCCCGAGTCTGTAGCCGAGATGGCCGACTTCTTCCTGCGGATGAAGGGCTGCTCTCTGGTGTTGGCCGGCGCCGCCCACGGCTCCGAGTACATTCTTTCGCTGCGCACGGACTACGCCTTCGGCAAGGCCTACCCGCTGATGTCGCGGATGCTGGCGGGCATGGGCTCGTTCGGCGGGCACGGCCACATCGCCGGCGCGCGGGTGCGGCTCGAAGACGACGGCATGAGCTCGATCACCGCGGTCGAGCGTCAGCTGCGCGCGAACGCGCTGGCGGTCATCGGTTCCGAGGACGACGACGAGGAGATCCCGTCCGAAGGCAAGAGCCTGGCCGAGTGACCTGGCTCCTAGCCATTGGCGGTACCGATTCCTCGGGCGGGGCTGGGCTGTCGGCCGACGCTGACGCCTGCCATTTGGATCTGCGCACGGTCGTCACGGCGGCCACGCAGCAAAGCGACGATGCTGTCCAGGACACGGGACCGCGGGACCCCGACGTGTGGCTGTTCGAAGCCCTCTCGGCCATGGCGGTCGACAACCCGGGCGCGATCAAGTTCGGCCTGCTGCCGGGCCCCGGGCACGTGCGCTCCGCCCTGGCGGTGATCGACCAGGTGCGCTTCGAGGACCCTACGCTGCCGTTCGTGGTGGACCCGGTCCTGGCCTCCAGCTCAGGCCACGAGTTCCTGCGGGCCGAGGAGGCCCAGCCCCTGCTGGACCGGCCGATCGTCCTGACCCCCAACCTGCCCGAGGCGGCGGCCCTCACGGGCGCTCCGCTGGAGCTTCTGGTCAGGGACCGGGGAGCACGGCTGGCGGCGGCTCAGAAGCTGCTGCAGCGCGGCCTGCGGGCGGTGGTGATCAAGGGCGGGCACGCAGCCGATGGGGATGCCTGCGACCTGGTACTGGAGCCCGGCCAGTCGCCGGTGTGGAGCAGTCGATCGCGGATCCCTGGCCCCGGCATCCGCGGCTCCGGGTGCCGCTTCGCGACCGCCCTGGCGGCCCACCTGGCCCAGGGGGCTGGCCTGCCGGAGGCGGCAGCAGCGGCCGCGGACCTCGTTGCCGCGCGGATCGCAGATTCCCTGGGCTAGAAGCTTGCCATGGCGGCTGGCTGCGCTATCCTTCGGCCCGCAAACAAGCGAGCGGCTGTAGCTCAGTGGTAGAGCGCAACCTTGCCAAGGTTGATGTCGTCGGTTCGAATCCGATCAGCCGCTCCATTTGCTTTCCCCTCCGGCCGAACCGGGTGAGAGGGTCCCGAACAAGCCTTGGCTCTCCCGGCCAAGGCTTTCTTTGCTTTCAGGCTTCGTTTTCTGGCCGGTGCTGCACTCGCCATCGGCCCCTCCCCAAGGAGCTCCGATGGGTCTCGCCCGGCACTTTGCATGGCACGCCATGCCGAAAGAAACCGTCACGCCCGAGATCGATCGGCGCTTGATCACGGGCGAGCGCTCCATGCTCGCCCACGTGTACCTGAAGGCGGGCAGCGAGGTGCCCAAGCACTCCCACGACAACGAGCAGTTCACCTACATCCTCGAGGGGGCGCTGCGCTTCTTTCTGGGGGAAGACGGCGGCGAGGAAGTGGTCGTCCGGAAAGGGGAGGTGCTGCACATCCCTTCGAACCTGCCGCACCGGGCCCTTGCCCTGGAGGACACCGTGGACCTCGACGTCTTCACGCCCGTGCGCCAAGATTGGCTGGACGGCACCGACACCTACTTCCACGAGGGCTGAGCCCGTGGACTTTGGAATCCGGGGAAAGGTGGCGCTGGTGGCGGCTTCCAGCCGCGGGCTGGGCCGGGCCGTGGCCGAGGAGCTGGGGAGGGAAGGCGCTCGGCTGATGCTGTGCGCCCGGGGCGAAGCCAGCCTGAGGGCGGCCCACGACGAACTCGAGGCGGCGGGGGTCGAAGTGCATTCGCTGGCCGCGGACCTGGGCGATTCCGGGGGCGTGGACCGGGTTGTAGCCTCGGCCACCGAGCGCTTTGGCCCCATCGAGATCCTGGTGACCAATACGGGCGGTCCGCCCGCTGGCCCCTTCGAAAGCCACTCCGACGGGGACTGGGAGCGGGCCATTCAGCAGAACCTCTCCAGCGTCGTCCGGCTGACGCGCGCGGTGCTCCCGGGCATGCGCGAGCGCGGCTGGGGGCGGATCGTGAACGTGACCTCGATCGCGGTCAAGCAGCCCGTGGACGGTTTGATCCTCTCCAACAGCGTGCGGGCGGCTGTGACCGGACTCGCCCGAACGCTGGCGAACGAGGTGGCATCGGCTGGCATCACGGTGAACAACGTCATGCCCGGCTACACGCGCACCGAGCGCCTGGAGCAGCTCGCCCAGACCCTGGGCGAGGCGAGCGGGAAGGGCGCCCATGGCGCGCTCGAGGATTGGTCGAGCCAGATCCCCATGGCGCGCGTGGGCGAACCAGCTGAGTTTGCCGCGATGGTGGCGTTCCTGTGTTCTGCCCGTGCGAGCTACATCACAGGCACGTCCATCCCCGTGGACGGCGGCTGGATCCGATCGCTCGTCTAGCCGGCAGACACGGTCATCCATCTGTTTCGAAGACCCGCAGCGCAGGTTGCCACCAATGAGTTTTCCCGAGGTCGAGTGGATATGGAAAGACGGTGAGTTCGTGCGCTGGGCCGATGCCCAGGTGCACCTGCTCTCGACGGCGATCCAGTTCGGGTCGAGCGTGTTCGAGGGGATTCGCTGCTACCAGACAAGCGCGGGGCCTGCGGTCTTTCGACTCGACGCTCACGTGCGGCGACTGCTCGATTCGTGCCGAATCTACCGCATGGACATCGACCACGACGGGGACGCACTGCGGGCCGCCTGCCTGGAGACGGTGGCGAAGAATGGTCTAGGCGACTGCTACATCCGGCCCATGGTGCTGCGCGGCTACGGGGATGTAGGCATGTTGCCTCAGCTCAGCCCGGTCGAGACATTCATCGCGTGCTGGCCCTGGGGGGCGTACCTGGGGGCGGATGCGCTGGAGAAGGGCATCGACGTCTGCGTTTCGAGCTGGAATCGCCCCGCGCCGAACACGTTCCCATCGCACGCGAAGGCGGCGGGGCACTACAACAGCGCCCAGCTGATCAAAATGGAAGCTGTGGCCAATGGCTATGCAGAGGCGATTGCACTCGGTCCTGAGGGGCGCGTGAGCGAAGGCAGCGGCCAAAACGTGTTCTTGATCCGCGACGGGGTGCTGATGACTCCGCCCCTGGACGGGACCAACTTGGTTGGCATCACCCGCGACGCCCTGCTCACCCTGGCCGAGGATCTCGGAATTCCCGTGCGCGAGGCGCTGATCGCGCGCGAGATGCTCTACACGGCCGACGAGGTGTTCTTGTGCGGGACGGCGAGCGAGGTCACCCCCGTGCGCAGCATCGATCGCATTGCGGTGGGGGCTGGGGTGGTTGGTCCCCTGACCCGGGCGCTGCAGGATCGCTTCCTCGCGACGGTGCGTGGGACGCACCCCGACGAGCACGCTTGGCTCACCCCTGTTTCCGCGGGCTGATCCCGCTCTTCGCGGCAGGAACAGAGAAGGGGCGCCCCGGCGGATACCGGGGCGCCCCTTCGCGCATCCAGCTTGAAGGTCCTAGAGTTGTCGGTCGAGGGCCCGCGATGGAACCCGGAGAAGACGAAGTCGCCGCCATTCAGCTCGGTGAGCTGGGTGAGGGGCTGGGCTCCCGCAGCGGGGCTGGCGTCGAGGGGGGCGTTCTCGGCGAGAGGGCCTGACCCGCTCGACCCAGTCTGGGCATCCCATCGCGATTGCGATGGGGGGATATGAGCTCTGTATGGAATAGGTTTGGTCAAAGGGGGCTCTGCGTTTTCGGAGCCGGCGGATAGCTGAGGGTGTGGATCGGGCCGCCAGGGGAACGGGACCATGGGCCGCGCGGTTTCGCTGGCAGGCCTTTCCCCGCGCAGGGTCAAGGGCAGGAATGAATTGCGGAGAGGCTTGAATGGGGGCCGGAGCGTTGCAGTACGGTCGCCATTCCAACCCATTCCACCCCCAACCAGATCCCCCGCTTGACCAGTCCTGCCATTCGCCTCGCCGGTGTCACCAAGGCCTTCGGCGCACACACCGCCGTACGCGATCTCTCGTTCGAAGTGCCACGGGGCTCGCTCTACGGGTTCATCGGACCCAACGGATCGGGCAAGACCACGACCATCCGCATGATCTTGCACATCATCGCCCCCGATTCGGGGTCACTGGAAGTGCTCGGTCAAAGCGGGACAAGGGCGGCGAACGATCGCATCGGCTACCTGCCGGAGGAGCGCGGTCTCTACAAGAAGATGACCGTGCATCGGCTGCTCGCTTACTACGCGTCGCTCAAGGGAATGGCGCTTGCGGATGCGCGCCGAGAAACCGATCGATGGCTGGAACGGCTCGGGCTGGAAGACTGGCGCAACGCCAAGGTCGAAGCTCTCTCGAAGGGCATGAGCCAGAAGATTCAGTTCATCTCGACGGTGATCTCGCGCCCGGAGCTCATCGTTCTCGATGAGCCGTTTTCCGGGCTGGATCCCGTCAACCTAGAAGTCTTGCGCTCAGCCATTCTCGAACTCGTTGCCGAGGGGACGACCGTGGTTCTGTCGACCCACGATATGACCGTCGCGGAACAGCTCTGCGACAACGTGATCATGATCTTCAAGGGGGACAAGGTGCTCGACGGCAGCATGGAACAGGTCTATGCCAAGTATGGCCAAGACACGATTCGCGTGCGCACGGACGGCGGCATCGACGTGCTGCGCGACATGCCGATGGTGGAGAACGTGCTCGACCTTGGAGGGCTTCAGGAGCTGCGCCTGGCCGGTGATCAACCTGGGTTCCTCGAGGAGTTGGGCAAACGGACACGCGTTCGGCACTACGAGGAAACGCGGCCCACGCTGCACGATATCTTCATTCGCATCGCTGGTCCCGAAGCCGTCGAGGCAACGGAGATCGGCAAGCGGGAGGTGTCCCTGTGAACAAAGTCCTCGCGATCGCACGGGCGGAGTATCTACAGGCCGTGTTCTCCAAGGCTTTCCTGATCGGCATTTTCGCAATGCCGATTCTCATGGGCGGAGGGCTCATGTTCCAGGCTGCGGTCAAGGACCGCATCGAGCTCAAACCGCGCAAGTGCGCGATCCACGACCCCACCGGTGAGCTCTGGTCCGTGCTCGAGGCCGCGGCTGATGAGCGCAACAAGAACGAGATCTGGGAACCCCAGGAGGAAGGCGAGCCCAAGCAGATCAGCCCCACTTTCGAGCTGGAGCTGGTTTCCGCCAGCGACGGGAAACGGGTCGACGTCGAGCTGTCCAAGCGGGTGGAGGATGGCGAGCTGCAAGGCTTCGTGCTGCTGGATCCCAGCCTGTTGGGGGCCGAACCCGCGGAGAAGGCCTTTGCCTACCACACCGACGAACCAACCTATACCTCGCTGCCCGACTGGGTCGAGCGGGTGGTGAATGAGGTGCTGCGCCGCAAGCGCTTTGCGGCGGCGAATATGGATCCGGAGCTCGCGGCGAAGCTGTCGCGCAGGGTCGATCTCGACACCTGGGGGCTCGTGACGGAGCGGGAAGACGGAAGCGTCGACGAAGCGGAGAAGGAGAACAAGTTGCGCACCTTCGTGATCCCCTTTGTGGGGATGATGTTGCTGTTCATGCTGGTGATGACGACCGCGCCCCAACTCATGAACCAGGTGCTGGAGGAGAAGATGCAGCGAATCTCCGAGGTGCTGGTTTCCTCGGTCACGCCGTTCCAGCTGATGATGGGCAAACTGCTTGGCAGCGTTGGGGTCTCCATGACCCTATCTGCGATCTACCTGGGGGGCGTCTTTTGGGCGACCCATCACTGGAACGTCGAGCATTTTGTGCCGATGTCGACCTACGTGTGGTTCCTGGTGTTGATGGTGTTCGCGCTGCTGATGTACGGCTCGCTGTTCGGCGCCCTTGGTTCCGCCTGCTCCGAGCTACGCGACGCCCAGAGCATGATGATGCCGGCGATGATGATCCTGCTCGTACCGATGTTTGCCATCGGGGCGATAGTGGAGAGCCCGAACGGCAGTCTGGCGACAGGCTTGACCTACTTTCCAACGGCAACGCCCATGATTTTCCTCTTCCGGGTGCTGGCACCTCCGGGGCCTGCGACATGGGAGATCTTTGCTGCGATGGCCATGTGCATCGCCACGACACTGGCCCTCGTTTGGGCAAGCGGGAAGATCTTCCGCGTCGGTGTGCTGTCCCAGGGGCAACCGCCGACCTTCGGAAAGCTCGTGAAGTGGATCTTCTCCAAATAGGGGAGCGAGGGGATTCGGTCGCATCGGGCCCGCAGGAAGGCGGGGCTGCGCTAGTCTCGCACTCCCGTCCCTGACACCCAGGGGCGGGAGTCAACGCATGCGCTACACCCGATGGATGGCAGCCCTGATGGGGCCGCTCTTGTTTTCGAGCACCGGACTTCTTGCCCAGGGCACCGCAGCGGATTACGCGCGAGCAGCCGGGCTTTGGGAATCCTATCGCGGGAAGTTGCAGCGCATGCCGGAGGTGCACTGGCTCCCTTCCGGCGACGGGGTCTGGTGGCGATCGAATGGAGAAGCCGAGGTGGTGCGGGTTCAGGGGGACGTGGTGCTGCGGACCCGTGAGCCCTTCCCCGGACAGCCGTCGGATGGGGTGGAAGAGTCGGGGCGCGGAGGCGATTCCAGGGCGGGGCGTGGGCGCAGAGCATTTTTCACTCGGGGCCACGACCTCTGGCGGCGTCTGGGCGATGAGGAGCAGCAGCTGAGCTTCGACGGCAAGGACGATGACCCGTACACGGGCCGCGTGTACGTGGCCCCCGGCGAAGGCCATGTGTTGGCGTTTCAATCCACCCAGATCGAACCGCGCGAGGTCCCGCTGCTGGAGTCCTCGCCCGAAGATGGCGTCCAGCCGGAGCTGCACTGGATGGACTATCCAAAGCCAGGGGACGAACGGAACCAGCGCCGACCGCGACTGTTCGACCTTCGCGCAGGGACGCAGATCCCGGTCGCCGACGAGCTGTTTGCCGATACGTTCCGGGTGAGCTTCCAGCGCTGGTCGCCCGATGGGCAGCGTGCGTACCTGCTCGTCAACGAGCGCGGGCACCAGCGGGTGCGGCTTGTGGCAGTGGAGGCTGCCGATGGGAGCGTGAAGACGATCGTGGAGGAACGCTCGGAGACCTTCGTCGACTACTCCCAAAAGACCGTGCTGCACTGGCTCGATGCGTCTGGTCAGCTCCTCTGGGGCTCGGAGCGCAGCGGCTTTCAGCACCTATATCGCTACGACGCCGCGACGGGGGAGCTGCTGGGGGCGGTCACCTCGGGGCCCTGGATGCTGCGCTTGGTGGAGCACGTGGACGAGGCCGCTGGCGAGGTGACCTTCAGCGCAATGGGGCTTGCTGCGGACCAGGACCCGTACCACATCCATCTTGCCCGGGTCCCGATCGGCGGCGGTGATCCCGTCCTATTGACCCAGGGCGATGGGACTCACCGAACCGATTTCAGCGCCGATCGCAGCCTGTTCGTCGACACCTGGTCGCGGGTCGACCATCCGCGCGTGGTCGAACTGAGGCGGGCGGACGGCACGCTCTTGGCCGAGCTTGGGCGCGACGACGCGACCGCTCTCTTCGGGGCGGGCTACTCGAGCCCCGAGCGCTTTGTGGCGAAGGGCCGCGACGGCGAGACCGACATTCATGGGATCCTGATTCGGCCTTCGAACTTCGATCCGGAGTTGAACTACCCCGTGCTGGAGCATGTCTATGCCGGGCCCCACGACTTCCATGTGCCCAAGGAATGGGGAAGCCAGCTTCCCCAGCGGCGGATGGCCGAGCTGGGCTTCGTCGTCGTGCGGATCGACGGCATGGGCACCAACTGGCGCGGCAAGGCCTTCCATGACGTGTGCTGGCGCAACCTGATGGACGGAGGCATGCCCGATCGGATCGCCTGGATCCGCGCCGCGGCGGCCCAGTTTCCAGGGATCGATGCCTCGCGCGTTGGGATCTACGGCGGCTCCGCGGGGGGGCAAAACGCGCTTTCAGCGGTCTTGCATCACGGGGACTTTTATTCCGCGGCGGCAGCCGACTGCGGCTGCCATGACAACCGCATGGACAAGGTCTGGTGGAACGAGGCGTGGATGGGGCGGATGGGCGAGCACTACGCCCACAACTCCAACGTGACCCATGCCCACAAGCTAACGGGCAAGCTGCTGCTTACGGTGGGGGAGCTGGACCGCAACGTGGATCCGGCTTCGACTCTGCAGGTCGTCGATGCACTGATTCGAGCGGGCAAGGACTTCGACTTCGTGATGGTGCCCGGAGGTGGCCACGGGGTTGGGGAGGGGCCCTATCTCTTCCGGCGGCGGCAGGATTTCTTCGTTCGGGCGCTGCACGGCGTCGAACCCCGCAGGTGAGGGCCTGGTTTTAGGAAGGCGCTCGATCGGTGAGGAGCGGCGTGCAAGTGCTGCGATTGGGGCGTTTAGGGGCCCTGACATCAGCGACCGTCCGTTTGCGAAACACGGGATCGAGCTGGGACGTTGACCCTTTTCTGGACAGGTCCGCTTTGTCCAGGAGGGCGGGGTAGTTTTGCGGTGACAGCACTCCCTCCATCGCCATGCACAACCTCAAACAACACGACCGGCTTTTCGGACTGGCCCTGACCGAAACTCCCCACGCCCAGCGCAGCCTGGCCCTCTGGGCAGTCCTGGCCCTCGCGATTCAGGCTGGGCTGTTCTCGGCCCACCTGCTGCTCCCTGGGGCTCTTGAGCGCTGGGACGTCCTGATCCCGGCCGGCTACGGGGCGCTGATCGACATGACAAGCGGCTCATCGCTCGCCGCCTGGTTCCAAGGCACCCTCTACCTGTTGGCGGTCCTGCTCTGCCTGGCGCTGGCGCGGATCGACCGCCCCGGCGAGAAGCCCAGCGGCGTTTGGAAGTGGGGCGCGCTGGCCTTTGGCGTCTTGGCGCTGGACGCGGCCTGCAACCTGCGCGGCCTGGCAGCGAGTGCGATCGATGCTTGGAGTCTGGACTCGCACTTCTTCGTTCCGGCGGCTTTCCTGCTGCTGTTCGGGGGCTTCTTCGGGATCGCACTCTGGCGACTGCGCACCAACGCATGGGCTGCATTTGGGCTACTCCTCGGCTATGCCGCCTGGGGCTTGGCTTGGACCGGCATCGCGGACATCGAGATTCTGCAGATGCACCTGGACGAACGTGCCCAAACCGCCGCAATCCCCGCCATCGCCATGCTGGGCACCACACTGATTCTGTGGGCTCTCGCGGGCAATCTCTTCCGTAGCGCCCGCCGCGCCACGCCCCTGGCCCTACGTCAGCGCCCGCGCCTGCTCTAGGCTGCTGGGAGTTGCAGGCTGGGCACGTCCCCATTCCGGCTCGGATGGGACCGCCTCCCGTGTTCGCGTTTGCCGAACACGGGAGGCGGTTTCAATAGGGACGCCCGACCGCCCGTCCGCGAAGTTCGTGGCGCCGTCGGAGGCGCAGGGAAAATTCACCTTCGTGCTGCAACCAACCCGGCCGACCTCCGGTCTTTCCCATGAGATGTGGGGCGCGGCGCTGGTGACCGCTGCCCCGGGACCGGTTGTTCTTGTTGGGGGATTGTCCGTTGCAACGAATTGGTTTGGCGGTGGTGTCGGTGTTTGGGCTCGTGTGCGGAAGCACGTTTGGACTTGGCTGGTCGGGGGGAGAAGGCTGTCCCGAGAACGCTTGCGTGCCCTGGGAGTCGCCGGACGGCGGGTCGAAGACCTTTGTGTTCCATCGGCCAGAGCTTCCGGTGCTGCCGCCGGCAGCGATGGCGGAATGGATCAAGCACGACCCTGGTCAAGGCTGCGGGGGGAAGGGATCGCCGCGGGTGTGGGAGGAGGACACGATCACCCGCGACGATCTCGTTTGCCCGGTCAGCGTGGCGCCGGGCGGCGCGAGCGTGAGCGTGACGATCGAGAACCATCTCCCGGGTCTGCTGACGACCTCGGGCGATCCTTGGATGGTCCTGAATGGCGGCCTCGATGGGAATTGCATCGAGCTGTTCGCCGCATGGCAGTGGCGCGAGGTGATCCAGAAGCTGAAGTTGACGGAGACGGTGCAGGCGGACGGATCGACCGTGCCCGGTCCGCCGACCGAGGTGGCCTTTCGCTACAAGTACCACTGGGAAGCAAGCTGCGTGACGAAGGTCTGTCCTTGCTAGGGCGTCGTCGAGGGGTGCTGCTCGTCGCGGCTGCCTGTGTTTCGTTCCTCTGGTTCAGTCGCGCCGACGGGCCGGCGACGAAGGGTCTGGTGAGGTTGGACTCTGCGGAGCCTCGGCAAGCGGATGGGCCGGCGGTCGATTTGGATGGCGAACGCTCGCCAGCCCTCCCCAGGCCAAGTCCACCCTCTGCGTTGGGTGCGGAGGAACCGGTGGGGGAAGAGGTGGAGATCGTGCGGCGGGGGTCGTTGCTTGGAAGACTCGTCGATGCCGCGGGTGCGGCGAGCGGCGGGACCCTCGTCCGCATGGTCGCTGTGGACGATCGCTTGGCCGGGGAGTCGTGGGCCGGCCGAACGGGGCCGGATGGGAGGTTCCACGCCTACGACCTGCTGGCTGGAGAGTGGGAGGTCTGGGCCGAGCTGGGTGGGCTGTGGACGACGGCGAGCGCGTTTGTCGGCGGAGTGGAAATCCCTGCGGGGACGACGCTGGAGAAGGAACTCGTGCTGGGCGAGCGCTCGGTGCTGCTCGACCTGCGGGTGCTGCCTCTGGGCGTGTTTGATGACGACGAAGAGGGGGGCGGCCAAACGGGCTGGGACCTCCGGCTCGTAGCCAGCGTGCCCAGCGGTGGAGAGGCGGGTCGGCCGCGGACAGCACGCGTGCTCTTCGGAGACGGGGAGCAGCGGCGCCAGGATCTGCAGCGAATGCTCGCACTTGCCGCCGCGGAGGGGCGGGGGCTCGACGGCTTTGATGCAGGGGATCGGGAGCTGGTGGTTCGCGCGCAAGCGGGCGAGCTGGCCTTGGACCTGGACGGGGAGCCTGTCTGGTTCCCCGGACTCGCCCCCGGGGTCTACGTGCTGGAGCTGGACATTGGCCTGCTGCGTCACCCGACGAGCGGCGAGTTCGTGCCCGCGACCGTCAAGCTGCCTCTGGATCTGGTGTCCCAACCGCTCGGCCCCGTGCCGATCACAATCCACTGGTGGGAGGAGATTGCGAATGCCCGCAGGCGTCTAGGGGAGAAGACCGAAGGGGGCCGATAGCAGGGTCGATGGGAGCATCGGAGCCCTCATCCGGGCAAATGCAGGGTGCCTTCGATGACGAGGACGGCCTGGCCCGTGATGTGCACGCGATCGGTCTGGACGCGGCAGAGGAGCTGCCCGCCGCGGGCGCTGAGCTGGGCGGCGCGGAGCTCTTCGCGACCCAGGGTGTCGCTCCAGTAGGGGGCGAGGGTGCAGTGGGCAGAACCGGTGACGGGGTCCTCTGGAACACCCAGGGTGGGGGCGAAGAACCGGGAGACGAAGTCCAGGCCCGAGCCTTCGGCTGCCCTGGCGGTCACGATCAAGGGGGCGCCGTGCGCGGTGAGCGCCCGCATGTCGGGACGCAGGGACGCGACGTCCCCGGCGGCGGCGAGCACGGCCATGTCGTAGGCGGCGTGGCCAAAATGGAGGATGTTGTGCCCTAGGGCCTTCGAGAGCGCCGGGGGGGGATCCGCTGGTTCAGCCCGGTGGGCTGGAAGATCCATCCGCAGCCTGTCGCCATCCGCGTGCACGACCAAGCGACCGCTGCGCGTTTGGAAGTGCATCTCCGCGGCCCCTGGTTCCAGGAAACGCCGCACGACGTAGGCGCTGGCTAGCGTCGCGTGTCCGCACAGGTCGACCTCGGCGGCAGGCGTGAACCAGCGCAGGTCGTAGGCCCCATCGGCCGGGCTGCGCACCAGGAACGCGGTCTCGGAAAGGTGGTTCTCTTCAGCGATGGCCTGGAGAATGTTGTCCGGGAGCCAGGCCTGGAGCGGCACGACTGCGGCGGGATTGCCCTGGAAGGGGGCGCTGGCGAAGGCGTCGACCTGGTAGAGGGGGAGCTGCATCGCTTGTGGGGCTAGGAAGTGCTGCGCTGGAGCCAGAGGTGTCCGCCCACCAGGACCTGGCCGCTCCAGCCCGCGGGGACCAGGGTGGTGCCGGTGAACTCCTCCAGGATGGCGGGGCCCTGGATCGTATGCCCTGGCTTGAGTCGATCCCGATCGAAGCATGGCGTCGAAGCGCTGCGGGCGCCCGGACCGATCCATGCCTTGCGGGTGTGGGTTGCGGCGCTGGCCGGGGCGGCCC
>CAYWNK010000043.1:0-29498 GCA_964459495.1 uncultured Planctomycetaceae bacterium | reverse complement strand
CGAGCGCAGCAGGTCGTTCAAGAAGACCTCTCCGACGATGCTGTAGGTCGCGCGCACGGCGGCTGCCCGCACATAGGGGTCGGGGTCGCTGAGGCCGCTGGCGAGGGCAAGCTCGACCAGACGGCGCTCCAGGTTGCGCGCGACGACGCGGATCGACTCAAAGGCTGGATCGCTGAGGTCGGCCGCTCCGGCGAGGCCGGAAATCGCCTTGAGGGCGCGCCATCCCCCATCGAGGTCGACGTGCAGCGAGCCCAGCACCTGGGCAGCCGCATCGAGATCCCGGCGCCGGGTTTCATCGGCGCGCTCTTTGGCGCGCAGCAGGGGCTCAGCCGCCTGCATCAGTCCGGCGAGGGCGCTCTGCAGCTCGGGAGCGTTCGCAGCGGCCACGTCGTCGCCATCGGGCTCGGCCGGCCCGGCGATCCCCAGGCGCTTTCCATGCGGAACCAGGGCAAGCAGAGCTCGCTCGCGCACGAGTTTGCCCGGGCAGCGCACGGCGTAGCGCGCGAATTGGCGCACCTGCTCCATGCGCTGGTAGGCCGGCCGGGTGCTGCCGCCCGGCGGGTTCTCCAGCTGCAGCAGGTACTTCAGCGCCGTGTAGGAGGGATCCCCGATCGGGCGCTTCTTGATCCCCGCGTCTTCCCCGGGCCCTTTGAGCCAGCGGAGATCCACGAGTCCGCGCAAGTTGTAGCGCCAGGCGCTCTCCACCGCCGCCACGTGACGGAGGTTGTCCCCACTGTCCAAGAGCGCGTCGAGGTTGGACGAGGTGTAGGGCACGCTCGTGCAGGCGGCCAGAATGCTGGCCGCCGCGAGCCCCCCCAACCTTCGGGGGCGATGCCGGTCGATTCGTTCAGCCATCAGAGCTCCCCAGTCTAGCCGCCATACCGCATGGATTTCCCCGCTCCTCTCCGGTGGAATCTTGCTTCCAAGCATGAATCCCGGGTTAGCTTCCCGTTGCATGGAGAGCGGCGACCCCCTTCCCCCCTGGCCGGTGGACCCCGAGGAGCCCGGCGATCCCGCCGGCGGTGCTAGCGCTGGAGCCGATCGGCCGGCCCTCCCGGAGCCGTCCTCACCCGGCGCAAGCTCCCCACGGCCCGCCCAATCGGGGCATGACCAGCAGCCGACCGAGCGCCAGGTAGCCCAGTGGCTGCTCGACCTGGGCGGTGAGTGGCACCTCTGCGGCCGCACCCTGATGGAGCGCCACCTGGTGCGCAGCGCAGCCGACCTCCCGGAAGAGGTCAGCGCGCTGCTGGGCGCCAAGCTCCCTTCCCAGGACCCTCGCACCGACGCTGTCCTCGAGCGTTTGGCCGCGTCTGAGGCCACCCGAGGCCTAGCGCACCTCGACCTTGCCCGCACCTCCGTCAGCGCAGCCGGCCTGCTGTCCGTTGCCCAGTTTGCCTGGTTGGAGGGCCTCGATCTCTCAGGCACCCGGCTTGAGCTCGAAGATCTCGCCCCCCTCAAGGGCCTGCCCGAACTCAGTCGCATCGAGCTAGCGGGCACCCCGATGGGGCACCTCGAACACTCCGACCTCTTCGGCCAAAGCGCCGTCCCCGGAGCCCTTCGGCACCCGGTGGGCGCGGTCCAGCGTACCTTGGCCCGCCTCGTCGACCTGGCCCTGGTGGCGGCTTGCCTGCCCTACACCATGGCGCTGCTCGGCCTGGACTCCCTGCCCGAGTGGGCTCTGCTGCTGGTTCCCGCCGCCCTGGCCGCCCTCTGCCTAATCCCGCTCGAGGCGCTAGCCCTCAGCCTCACCGGCGCAACCCCAGGCAAGGCACTCCTGCGGGTCATGGTGGTCACCCCCTCGGGCTCTGGCCCTGGACCGTTTGCGGCCCTCAAGCGCTCGGCCGCGGCAGCCTTCGCCGGATGGGGAGCTGGCCTGCGCCCCTTTTCATGGCTGCTCGGAGGGCTCTGGATTCTGCGTCTGGGCAAGGGAATCGAGGCCCCCTGGGATCGCATCGCCGGAACCCGGAGCATTCCACGCGCCTGTCCCGGCTGGCGTCTCCTCACCGCCGGGGCCGTCATCGTTGGGTCCTGGATCTTCCAACACTCCCTCCGCTAAGCCCATCGGCGCCCTACGAGGCCCTCAGCGCCCGTCTGCCAGCACCCGATTCCAGCTGCGAAGCAGGTCACCGAGCAGTCCGCAGTCGGGCGCCATCGCGAGCGCCTCGTCCAGCTGCGTACGGGTCTGCGCGTGCAGCACCACCTGCTCAGGCCCATCGAGTAACGAGGCGGCTCGTCCGAAAACCGAGAGCAGCTCGCCCTGCTCGCGCCCGTGACGCAGGCCTTGCGAGAGCATGCCCCCAACGCTCGCGACCGCCTCTTCCGCGATCGCGCGGGACTCCCAAGGCCGCTCCATGGCCGCTAGGGCTTCAGCCCGTGCGACCCTGCAGCGCGCTAGCTCGGGGAGGATGCGCGGCACATCGCCCGTGTACGCGCGCCACCTGTCCGCCCACCGTTCGGCCTGGCCTAGGGCGACCAGCGCATCGCCGCTTCGGCCTAGCTCCGTCAACACCTCCCCCTGGACCGTCGCCAGCCGCGCCCCCTCGATCCAGGCCGAGGACAGATCAGGCTCCAGATCCAAGGCCTCCTGAATCCGGCCGATCCCCTCTTCGGCCCAGGCGAGCGCCAAATCTGGCTTGCCGACCCGCCGCTCCAATTCCACCAGGTAGAGGTCGGTGTTGGCCATGCCCACCAGGGTGTGGGCCGGTCGAGGCAGTTCGTTCAGCCAGCGTTCTTCCCATACACGTGTGGCCGCAAGATCCCTGCGAGCCTCGTCCCATCGTCCGCTGTCGAGCGCCAACAAGCCACGGGTCCACGCCAGGTGTCCCTGCATTCGCTTGGCGCCGCCAGTCCTCGGGTCCAGTTCGAGGAGCGCTGTGGCCAAGCCCTCGCAGGCATCCCGGGCAGTCCCATGCTGGCCAAGGTAGACGGAGGTCACCCCGAGCCGCTGGTTCGTCCAGGCGACATCTCCGTGGCCGAGCAGGATGGCCGCCGCATCGCCCGACTGCAAAGCGCTCGCCAGCTGCTCATGCCGAATCCCAAGGCAGTCGAGAAAGCGGCGATGGGCGCTCAGTGTGCGGCCGAGCTCCAGCTCCATCGTCCCGATGAAGAACTGGGCCGACGCCCGCGCCTTCTTGTATGCAGGACTTTGCCCCTCGACCGCGAGGAGCTGATCGAGGAAGTCGGTGATCGATTTCGCGAGGCTCTCCCTGAGACCTTGAAACTCCGCTCGGTACAGCTTGGGGTCGCGGATCAAGGTGACCTGGGCAGCGACGCTGTCCATGGCCGCGCGCAGGTTGCGTTCCACCCTCTGTTGCTCGCCGACCAGGCGTTCGTTGGCGAGGCTTGTTTTGCGGCGTTCCTGGCGCTGCATGCCCGCAAAGAGCAACGAGCCAGCCAGGGTCAGGCCCGCCACTCCGCCGGCGACCGCTGCGGGACGGGGATTGTCCTGCATCCAGCGCAGGGTTCTGGTCGCGCGGCTTGGACGCCGCGCCAGGATCGGCTTGCCCCCCAAGATGCGCCGAGCGTCCCGCGCGAATTCCTCCGCACTCAGGTAGCGCCGGCTGGGTTCGCGATCCATGGCCTTGAGGACAAGCGTCTCCGTGTCTCGCCCGATCGTTCGATTGATCCGCGCCAAGGGTCGGGGACACGCGCTTTGGATCTGTCGCTCCAGAGCGAGGGGCGTTTCCGCGGGGTAGGCACGCGAAAGGGCCAGCAGCTCGTACAGGGTGACGCCGAGCCCGTAGATGTCGGTATGGGGCCCAGCCACCGCGCCCTTGCCCTGCAGGCTCTCGGGGGCCATGTAGGGAAGTGAGCCCAGTCGAGAACCCGAGTCCGTCAGCGATCTTTCCCCCTGCAGGAGCGCCAAGCCGAAGTCCACGAGCACAACGCGCCCGGCGGGTGTGAGGAGCAGGTTGCTGGGTTTCACGTCCCGGTGCAGCACCCCTTGTTCGTGGGCATGCGCCAGCGCGTCAGCCGCATCGGCCGCCACCTGCAGGCAAGCGCTCGCCCAGCTGCCCGAAAAGCGATCCTGCGCCTCGCCCAACGCCGCGCTGGAAGCACCACTCAGCTCCACCAATCCGGCCTGCAGGTCGGCTCCCGTCAAGCGGTCGGCGGATCTTCCCCTCCAGTTCGCACACAGGTCGCCGAGGTTGACCCCGTCGATCAACTCCATGGCGTAGTACAGGATCCCGTCCCCCTCGCCGAAGTCCCGCACCCGCACGATGCCCGGATGGGACAGCCGGCTGGCGGCCTCGATCTCGCGTTGGAAACGCAGCCGGCTGGTTTCGTAGATGCGGTATTCCGGACGGATGAGCTTCACGGCGCAGGCTTCGCCCGTGGCCCCATGGGCCGCCCGAAAGACCATCCCCATGCCGCCGACACCGAGCCGCGCCCCGAGGCTGTAGCCGCCCAGGCGCTCGGGCATGCGCAGCCGATCCTGCGCAGGGGGGTGCAGCATTCCCATGCGCCCGAGCGCTTCGATTCGCGCACGGACGGCTGCGCTGCGCTCCCCGAGCTCCGCCAGGAACGCGGTCAAGCCCTCCTGCCCCCCGTCCTCCAGTCTCTCGAGCCCGCGAACAACGAGCGCGTCGCTGTCTTCGAGGCCATGGGACCGGGACGAGTCCTGGGGGTCGCTCATCGTCACAGCATAGCTCTACAGGATCGAAGGGCAGGGGACAGCGGAAGGTGCATTCCGGACCCGGCCCCTGTGGCGACCGAACTCAATTGAATTGGATTCGCACGGCATCCGTCAGATTGGAGACAGGCTGGGGATTGGCATCCCGGTACCAGAACTGGAAGAACCAGGTGGAGCTAGGAAGAACGACGGTGCCCTGCGGCAAGGAGTTCAGCGAAGGCTTGAAGTAGACCGAACCAGCGGACGTCGATTGAAGAACCGATGCGTTGAAGCGGATCTGAGGGCCGCCCAGACACAGCCTGCCCTGGCTGAGCGGGACGTTGGCAAAGGTGCTCGACATCAGCATGTATCCGAACTGTCCCTGTGGCAGTCCCATCACGGTGAACTCGACCAAGTCGTCGGTGACCGATGGATTTCCGTAGACCATCAGCTGGGCGGGGTAGCCCGTCGAGTTTGCGTTGGGGTCGCAGATCGAATCGGTCATGCAGGTGGGGCTGTCCGGCGCGTTGTAGATCGCGGCCGCGAGGAACCTGGGCGCGCCCGCTACATTCTCGATGCCCGTCCAGGCGACGGTGAATGCGTCACTGCCCGAGACCGTGTTGTTGTGCACGCCCGAAACGCTCGGCTGCCATTCCAGGTTCGAGCTCGCTGCCAACGACCAGATTTCGTCGGTCTTGAGGCTCGTCATGAACGGGGATAGGGTGGCCACATAGACGTCGAGATCGAGGGTGTTGTTCCAGGATTCGTTCCAGGCCAAGGCGTAACGGAAACCATCGGAGTCCACGTCGACGAAGCTGATGTCCTCAGTGGGATCGAAAGACAGCTGATTGGTCAGGTCAATGTCGGTTTGGACCAGGGCACCCCGCAGGGTCACGCCCCCCATGTCGCGCGCGCCTACAACACCGTCATTGTTGATGTAGGCGCAGAGCCAGGACGCGTCCACGCTGGGTCCCTGCAGGGACGAGGAGGCGCTGGGGAACTCTGTATCGCGTGAGTCCTGGACGATCGGGAAGGCTGCCGCTACGGGCGAACCGTTCGGCGCGATCCGCGCCCCCCAGATGTCGTGATTCCCCGACGCCCCCCGATCCCAGGCCAGGTTCCAGGCCTGATTTACCTGGGGCCCCATGCCGCTGGCTTTGGAGATCGACACGTGCCTTTCGTCGTCCGTCGAGGCCGCAATCGTGCTCTGTCCCATTGGGGAGCCCTGTCCCGAGACCATCGTGAGGAGAATATTTCGGCCCGTAAACACGCCACTGCCTTCGTAGACCACCGCGAAATTCGAGGCGCCATTGGCGCTTGTGTTCCCGCCCACATCGGGAAGCTCATAGTCCGTGTTCGCGCTACTCGCCAGCGGCGTTTGCGAGCCTACGAACACTGTGCCCGTCGACCGGGTCCGGCCCCAGATCTGAGTATTGCTGCCCCCTTGCTCCCGTTCGGCGACCACGAGGAGGTTGCCCGCGTTCACGTTGTACGCCACAGCGGGATTGCGCCAGTCGGCGGAGGTGTTGTCGATATAGACGCCGTCTGCGTCGATGAAGTCGAAGCCGCCGAAGAGCAATGCGTTGATCTTGGCCAGGAACACGTCGTGGTCGGTGGCCGAGAAGGTCTCTTCCCATGCCACGTAGCGCGCCAGCGTCGTTACCGACATCACGTCCGCCGCGCGCACTCCGAACGGCGAGGGGTCGGGGCTCAGGGTGGTGAGGACCGGATCGATGGTGATGGGGAAACGGGCGCCCTGGACAAAGGTCCGGGGCACGGTGAGGCGGAACGCGTCGCCCGTGTACTCCAGTCCCAGATCCAAGGCCGCTCCGTTCGCGTCGATCACGACGGCCTGGGTCACGTGAACACCGCCGCGCGGTCCGACGAACGCGAAGCCAGTCTCACGCGCATCCGCCTGCAGGTCGGTGACGATCGAGAGCTCGAGGCTCAGCTCCTGCCGTCTCGGCAAGCGCGTCAAGACGAAGGTCTGCTCGACCGAGTCCACCTTGACGTGGTAGCGCTCGTCGAGGTCGGCCCGCCGAACGACGACATCATCGCCATCCCGTGACACGCCGCTTGGACGGAGATCCAACTCCCGATCCCCCACCCTTGCGCTGGTCAGGCTCAGACTCAAGGGGTAGTTGCGTGGGGCGTCAGAGCCCAGGAACGGGTGGTATTCCAGCCCCTCTGGACCCATGCGGGCCTTGTAATCGCGCCCCCGAACCCAGATGTCCCCGCCGACGGAGTCGAAGTGCAGGCGGTCCTGTTGACGGTAGCGGAGGACATCCTCCGCCCCGTCTCTGGCGGCGGGCAGGCCGGGTTTGGACTCCCGCTGGTTAGGTCCAGGCCCATTCGCGGCAGGGGGCAGCTGGGGCAAGGCCGGGGCGGCGGCCATGGCGAAAAGAGTCGATAGGAGCATGATCTTGTGGTGAAGAGTCGGGGGCTAGGTCGGGAAAGGTCGGGGGAGCCGGTTGGGCTTCCTCCCCGGGCAACAGCGGCCCCAGGCCTGCTGCGTTACAGGCTTTTTTGACCACCTTCCAAACGCTGTTACCCTGCGCTTGTGCCTGCCCCCAGCTCTGACTCCAGCCACCCAGCAGGGCCTGGTCCGAAGCCCACCGGCTTCCTGCCCCCGTCCCTGGATGAGGTCCTGCGCCGGCACCTGCCCGGCTTGGTCGCCTTCGTGCGGCTGCGCGCCAGCCGCCAGCTGCGCGCTCGGGAGGCGACCGTCGACCTGGTGCAGTCCGCCTGTCACGAGGTGCTGCGCGACATGCCCCAAGTCGCCGAATTCGAGAGCGAGGGGGGCTTCCGCAACTGGCTCTACCTAGCAGCGGAGCGCAAGATCATCGACCGCGCGCGCTACCACGCGCGGGACAAGCGCAGCCCCGATCGGGAGGTGCGCGCCGCGGACGAAGATGCGCTGGCGGGCCTGGCCCTCTCTGGCCTTGGAGGCCTTTCTGGCCTCCCCAGCCCCAGTCAGGAGGCCATGGCCCGTGAACAGATGGAGGCCCTCGAAGCCGCCCTTGCCCGGCTTCCCGACACCCAGCGAGAGATCATCCTCCTCTCCCGGATCGTTGGCCTCAGCCACGACGAGATCGCCGCCCAGCTCGGTCTTTCCAGGGGCAACGTTCGCGTCACCCTCCACCGCGCCCTGGCCCAGCTCGCCCGCTGCTTAGAAGCCCCCAGCGGCCCCGGCCACTAAGCTGGATCCTTCGGGAAGGAGCCGTCCCAACCCCGCAGGAGTTCCCGGGTCGGACCGTGCCAAGAAGCGAAGCAGACGCGAGGACTCAAGCCCTCGGAACCTCTGCTTCCACAGGGTCCAGCCTGCGGGAACCCCGACGCTAGATCGGCTATGCGGGCCGATCTAGCGCGTTTCGGAGCTTGGTTGGTGGAGGCGGCGGGAGTCGAACCCGCGTCCCGGAACCAGCTTCCCGAGGCGTCTACGTGTGTAGCTCGTGGGAAAGATCTCGTCCCTCGGCCACCCATGAGCAGCATGCGTCGGGACCAACCTCAGAAAAGTCTCGCCGGTCTGCCCTGAGGTGCAGCTCGCCGGCCAGTCCGCTAATGGCGTTCTCCGCGGGCCACGGACACTCCCGTGGAGAACGGCTACTCGTAGGGGTTACCTAGGCAGCAAGTGCATAGTTGTCGGCAAGTAAAGTTGCCTTCCCGGGAGGGTTTTACGGGGTGACCTGGGATCCCCGACACGCAGCCCCGAGTCACGCAGAACCGGTCGAAACCATTGCGCCCCCGGTGGGAGATCCAGGGTAGGCCATTCCGGTCTAGCCCCCAAGCCCCAAGATCGGATTTGGGGCTCCCATGGGCTGGGCCAGCGGGGCGGGTGCCCCCGAGCGCCACCTAGCGCCGGCGCCCCTCGGCGCGTTCCATGTCCCGGCGATCGTCGCGCTCCTTCACCACCGCGCGCTTGTCGTGCATCTTCTTGCCCTGGGCAAGCCCCACAAGAACCTTCACCTTGGACCCCTGGAAGTAGACCTCCAGGGGGACCATGGTCGTCCCTTTCTCGCGGGCAGCCTTGGCCCACTTGTTGATCTGGGCCTTGTGGGCCAGCAGCTTGCGCTCCCGGACCGGATCGTGGTTCTGGCCGTGCCCGTAGACGTACTCGGGGATGTGCGAGCGCATCAGCCACAGCTCTTCCCCCGAAACCCGGACAAAGGCCTCCTGGAGCGAGCACTGACCACCCCGCAGGCTCTTGACCTCGGTGCCCTTGAGCATGACCCCACATTCCAGCTCGTCGAGAATGTGGAACTCGTGCTTGGCCTTGCGGTTGCGGGCGATCGAACGCCGCTCCTCCGGCTTGCCGGAGTTCTTGGGTTTCTTGGGCTTCTTCCCCACGGGCCGGAATTCTACACGGCGAGACGAGCCAGCCGACCCGCGGGATCCGAGTTAGGGCCACCCCACCCCGCCTGCTACTGTCGCCATCGTCATGCAAGCCGATCCCACAGACGTCCTCCAAGAGGTCATCGACGCCGCCGACGGTTTCGTCGAGCTGCGCTACCACAAGAAACGCTCCCGCTCGGTCGCCGTCGAAAAGGGCCGGGTCGACCAGGCGAAAGTCGGTGAACACACCGGCGTAGGGGTTCGCGTTCTCGTCGACGGCACCCTGGGCTTCGCCAGCACCGACGTGCTGGAAGCCGGCGCCGTCCGCCGGGCCGTCGATCGGGCTCGGACCGCCGCCAAGGCTGCGGCCCCCGCTCGCAAAGACAAGCTGAGCCCTCCCCCAGCCACCGAGTTGGCCCGCGGCCGCTTCGACGCGCCCGGCTACGCCGAGCTCTCCGAGCGCCCCCTCGAGGCGGGCCTCGAGCTCGTTCTGGAGCTGGAGAACCAGGCGCGTCAATCGTCCACCAAGGTCAGCAGCGCCTCCTGCGCCTACACCGAGGTCTTCGAGGAGAAGGGCATCGTGACCAGCGATGGAGCCAAGGCCTGGACCCGCCTGGTGCGACCGGAGTTTCGGGTCAGCGCCGTGGCCCAGGCGGACGGCGAACTGCAGCGCGGCTCGCGCTCCGTCGGCGTCACCGGCGCATGGGACTGCTTGTTTCGCAGCGATACTCCCCAGGCCCTCGCGAGCGACGCCGCCCGCATGGCCGTCGACCTGCTGGCCGCGGGGCACCCCAGCGGCGGCCGGACCAAGGTCCTGCTCTCCCCGGCCCTCGTCGGCCTGCTCACCCACGAGGCGGTCGGGCACACCGTCGAGGCGGATTTCGTCGCTGCCGGCTCGGTCGCCGCCGGCAAGCTTGGCCAGCGCGTCGCCTCGGACCTCGTCACGCTCTGCGACTCGGGTCGCTCCGAGTTCTTCGACGGTGCCGGCGGCACCCTGGATGTGGACGACGAGGGGGTGCCGACCCAGCGCACGACGATCATCGAGAACGGGATCCTCAAGGGCTACTTGCACGATCGCCTCAGCGCCGCGCGGTTCGGGGTCGCCCCCACCGGGAACGCGCGCGCCTGGGAGTACGACGACGAACCCCTCATCCGCATGCGCAACACCTACATCGCCCCCGGTGAGCAGACCTTCGACGAGCTCGTCGCCGGCATGGAGGACGGCCTGATTCTCGACGGGCCGCGCAACGGCCAGGCCGACTCCAACGGCGAGTTCATGTTCGGAACGCTGTGCGCGTGGCCGGTCAAGAACGGCAAACGCGGGCCATTGATGCGCGGCGTGAACCTCTCGGGTATCGCCTTTGACGTGCTAGGGACCGTGGACGGCGTAGGCTCGGAGTTCCAATGGGACCTGGGCTCGGGACACTGCGGCAAGGGCCAGCCGGCCAAGGTCGATGCCGGCGGGCCGTGGTTGCGCTGTGAGGCGCTGATTGGAGGGCGTGGACAATGAGCGTTCAGAGCGAACAGACCAGTCGCGAAGTCGCCGACGCCCGGGAGGTCGCCCGCCTGCGGGAGGCCAAGCTCCAGGCCTCCGCCCAGGAGCTGGTGGAGCGCGCCCTCAAGCTCGGGGCCGACGAAGCTGAGGCATTCGCATCCGGCGGCGAGACGACTCAGATCGGCTTTGAGGAGTCCGACCTCAAGATGGTCCAGGTCGACGAGTTCGGTTCCGTCGGCCTGCGCGTCGTCAAGGACCGCAAGCAGGGCTTCGCAACCACCAACCAGCTGTCGTCCGAAGGGCTTGCCCAGGCGGCCGCCGACGCGACGGAGCTGAGCTCCCTCTCACCGCCGGACGAACACAACGGTCTGCCCCCCACCCGCGGCGCGGCCCCACGGCTGGATCTGGTGGGCATGGACCCCCTGACGCTCACGCTCGAAGAAACCGTCGAGGCAGCCACCCACATGATTGCCCAGGTGCAGTCCCGGGACCCGCGGCTCAGCCTCGACAAGGCCGAGCTCTCCCTCACCCGCGTATCCCAGGCGGTCGTCAACAGCCTGGGTGTTTCGCTCACCGAATCCGACGCCCACCTCTCCACCAGCGTCTTCGGCATGGCCGTGGACGGCGACGACGTGGGCGGCTTCGACTACTGGGGCGAAGCGACCCGCAAGCAGACCGAGCTTGAGGATCGCATCGAGACCACCGTTCGCCGTTTCGCCGACGGCGCGCTGGGCAATCTGGGCGCCGGGGCTGCGGAGACCTACACCGGACCCGTGCTCTTCGCGCCCGCGGCGCTGCTGTCGGTCTTTGTCGGTCCTCTGCTGTCCGCCGCGAGCTCGATCGCCGTCCAGCGCGGACGCAGCGCCCTCGCCGGCAAGGTCGGGGAGCAGATCGCAGCGGCGAGTTTGACCATCGTTGACGACCCTTCTGACCTGGCGCTGAACGGCGCTTGCAGCTTCGACCGCGAGGGCCAGCCCACCGGCCGCTTTGCCGTCGTAGACTCGGGGCGTCTGGGCGGGCTGTTCTACAACGGCTACTCCGCTCGGGTGGACGGCGTGGAATCCAGCGGACATGCCAGGGGCGGGCCGCGCGGGGTGCCGGGGCTCGGGCCCCATGCGATCCGGGTCGAGGGCGGCACGGGCGGCAGCACCGAAGAACTCCGCGCCAGCCTGGGCAAGGGCCTCTTGATCCAGCGCTTCTCGGGTTCGGTGGACGCGGCCTCGGGGGATTTCTCCGGGGTGGCCAAGTCTGCCCGCTGGGTGGAGAACGGGCGGGTTGTTCGATCGGTCAAGGAGACCCTAATCGCCGGCAACGTCTTTGATCTATTGAAGGGCAGTCTTGTCCTCGGCTCCACCCCTGAGTCCTTGATGGGCTCGACAGCCGCGCCCTGGGCACTGGTCGACGGCCTTTCGGTGACGGCGGGCTAGGCTTGCCGGCCACGGCGGAATTTCGGTTTCCGTGGCGTAGTCGTTGACCTCAGCGCGGGCGGGTCTGTACTCTCCCGCGCTCGACACCTGCCCGGGTGGCGGAATTGGTAGACGCGCATGGTTCAGGTCCATGTTCCCGCAAGGGAGTGGGGGTTCGACTCCCCCCCCGGGCACCACACCTCGATGCTGTTTGGCCAGGGTGGATTGGCTGGGTGAAGGTCCGGATCTCCGCGGCGAAGCTGCGCCTAGGCCGCCCACGACGTGAGCTGGGCTCCCCTCCCCCCAGCGAAGAGAGGGCCTACGCCTGGGATGACAGCCTGCGGCGTCCTAGATTGATGCGCGACGGATTCTCCGTCCCATGCCCTATCTCTTCGCCCGCCGCACGTGCCTGAAACCAGCCCTGACACGAACCCTGAGTCGGATCCCGAACTAGGGCCTGAGCCCACCCTCGCGGCCCTGATGGCTTCCAATCTGAAGGTGCTGCTCGGCGTGGGACTGTTGGTCACCCTCGCCTGGGGAACCTGGTTCCTGGTGTCGAAACTCTTCCCCGACGTGGCCTGGCTCCAGTCCGGCCTGCTCGCGGGCTAGATCGCTTGCCCCGGCGGGGGCTCTCCCTGCTACATGCCCGCGCCACCGGGGGCGCGATAGACGAGCACAGCGCGGGCGCCGAGCTCCTCGGGGAGCTCGTGTTCCCAGACGGTGTCGAGCTTGAACCCGAGCCGTTCGGCTTCGCGCTCAGCGGCACGCACCTCGCGGGACCAGGACTTGCCCTTGAGCATCACGTAGTCCTTGAGTGAATGGCGCACCTTGCGCAGCGTCCGGATGTTCTCTCGCACCGAGCTGACCGCCCGCACCAGGGCCGCGTCGCAGCGTTCTGTGGACAGGTAGTCTTCGGCCCGCATGGCAGCCACGGTGACGTTGCGCAGGCCAAGCTCAGCGACCATCGACTCCAAGTTGGTGGCCTTTTTGACGTTCGCCTCGCAGAGGACCATCGAGCACATCGGCTCCGCAATGGCCAGGATCAGGCCCGGGAAGCCAGCCCCGGCCCCCACATCGACGATCCGGCGGGCCATGAGCGGCACCAGGCGGGTCACGCGCCAGGAGTCCAGGTACACCTTGGCACTGAGTTCCTTGGGGTCGAGCACCGTGACCAGGTTCATCTCCCGGTTCGCCTTCAGCGTCAGCAGGGCGTGCTTGGTGAACACCTCCAGCACCTCGGGCGTGATGTCCTCCTCGCCCTCGAAGGCCCAGTCGAGAGCCGCTCGCATCTTCTTCGCGGTGGGGACGGGTGTATCGGGGTTGGCGACCTCTTCGTCCTCCTCGGCCTTGGGCTTGCGCTTGGATGCCTTGGCCTTGGGCTCGTCGCTCTCCTCTCCCCCGTCGTCGTCGTCGTCCCCGTCCTCGTCGTCGTCCCCGAGGTCATCCTCACCTTCTAGGTCAAACTCCAGGTCCTCAGGGTCGACCGGCTCCACCGGGAGATCTGCCCCCCCATCAGGGTCCACGTCTGCTCCATCCACAGGGAGGTCGTCCGTGCCTTCAAGGGGTTCGTCCGGATCCGAGGTGGGCAGCGACATCTGATCGATAGGGCGGATAGGGAGAGTCGGAAGAGGGGAAGCTCAAGCCCGTCCAGGCCGAGCGAGCACGCTCTATAGGGTCTTGCCGAGCGCGGGCTCGACAAACTCATTCTGGGGCTCCCGAAGGCCACTCGCGGGGGTCCGCAGAGTGGCAGGGCTGGACGGATTCGAACCGCCATCCTACTGATTTGGAATCAGCCGCTCTACCAATTGGAGCTACAGCCCTCGAAGGGAGGCACAATACGAAGCCCGATGCCGTCTCGACAAGCCTGTAGCCATGCATTTGCACACAGGGACACCTGGCCGGGCTTTGCAAGGGCCGGATCGATACATTGTGGTGCGCCCCTAGCGCCTGCTTCCCGATGAGCCGATCCAGACCCCGACGCACGTCCCGCAAGGACTCCCCCAAGAAACGTCCCAAGCGCCACCGGGGTCCCCAGCCGGATCGCGTGCCGGCGGACGACATCGATCCCGACGCCCTGGACCGCCAGGCCCTGCGCGTGGTCATGCGCCTGCAGGACCACGGACACGAGGCCTACTTCGTGGGCGGCTGCGTTCGGGACCTGCTGATCGGTCGTGTTCCCAAGGATTTCGATGTCGCGACGAGCGCGCTGCCCCGGGAGGTCAGCCGTCTCTTTGGGAACGGGCGGATCATCGGGCGACGGTTCAAGCTCGTGCATATTCGCTATGGCGAGAAGGTCATCGAGACCGCGACCTTCCGGGCAGAGCCCAAGAGCAGCGGGGACGACGAGGATCTCCTGATCCGCGAAGACAACGAGTACGGCACGGCAGGCGAAGACGCCCGCCGCCGGGATTTCACGGTCAACGGCCTGTTCCTAGATCCGGCAACCGACGAAATCCTCGACTACGTGGATGGTCTGAGGGATCTGGACGACCGCATCCTGCGCACAATTGGCGACCCCTGGGTGCGCTTGGCGGAGGATCCGGTGCGTATCATGCGCGCGATCAAGTTCGCCACCCGACTGGATCTACACATCCACCAGGACACCTGGGACGCAATGTGCGAGCAGGCCGAACACCTCGAGCGCTCGGCGCCCCCGCGGGTGCTCGAGGAGATCCTGCGCCTTGTCCGCTCCGGCTCATCCCTGGGAGCGTTCCGCATGCTCCGCGACTGCGGAGCGCTCGGCGTGCTCCTCCCGGACCTGGCCGACTACCTGGGGCCTCGGCCGACCACCAACCCTGAGGACAAGGATCGCGCTGGTGCGTTTTGGGCGCTGCTCGAGGCGCTCGATAGCCGCGTTCACCAGGGCTGGAAGCCCACCACCGCGGTCTGCATCGCGCTCCTGTTCCTGCTCGTCATCGAGGAGCTTTCGCGCATCGAGGACATCTCCCTCGCGGACGCCGCCTGGGACATCTTGGAGCCCTTGGCCGCCCACACCCGGCTGTCCCGCCGGGACTTCAGTCGCGCCCGCCGGATCATCACCATCCAGCCGAAGTTCACCCAGGCCCCCGCCAAGAACTTCTCGCGCCTGCTCTTTGCTCGGGACGAGGATTTCCCCGAGGGTCTCGATCTGTTCGGGCTCCGCGCCCAGGCCCGGGGGAAGGGCTGGGACATCTACGAGGGCTGGGTTGCCCGCCAGGATCGGGCGGAGGCCGCGCCGGACGACGAGATCGACTCCGAGCGCCGGCGCACCCGCAGCCGCAAGCGTCGCCGGCGCCGGAGGCCCCGGCGCGGCGGCCGGAGCGAGGGCGGCGACTAGGTTTGGACAGTCCAGGGCCGGCCCCATGGGCAGGAACCTCGCTCCAGACGGGTCGATGATGCTCCCGGGCCCCCTCCAGGGACCCCCAGGGCGACCGAGGCCCCCCGCCGATAACCAATGCGAGGCACGCCGCACGATTGCCTCCCCCAGCGGATCCCCCGGCCCGATTCCGAGGTAGATTGAAGGCGTGCGGTTGAGGAATCGCCGCACGGCTCTCTCTCGATCTCCACCCCCTCCCTTACGCCCAGGACCGGTCTTGCGGTGACTCCCTGGGCGCGGATTTCGAGACGGCCGTGCTTTCGGGCAACCGACGATTCCTCACCGGGACAGCACGCCCCTCCGTGCTGTCCCAAATGTGCCTGGGGCGGTCCTTCACCGGACCGCCCCCCTTTTTTTCCAGGCGGAGCACTCCCCCTCCCAGGCCCTCGCCCCATCAGCCATCCAGGCAGCTGCATTCCGCATCGACGCCGCGGCTGTCATACTGCCACCATGCGCATCCTGTGGTTGATCATGGCCTTGGCGTTCCACGTTTCCCCCGCCTTCGCCCGGCAGAACGCGGCCGAGGTGAGCGACGAGCAGGTCCTCGCCGTTTGGGACAAGCTCAACGAGAAGGACCAGCGCGAGATCGGGCTGTGGTTCGAGGCCGAGGCGCAGCGGCTCGATACCTACCAGAACGGCCTCATCAACTGGATTCGGGGAACCGTCGAACACGATCCCCACGACTGGCCGAAGGCCGAACCCGCGCCCCTCTACGACGCGGCCACTCACGCCCCAGCCCAGCCGATCCAGCGCCGCTTCGTCAAGACCGACTCTTCCACCGCCAAGAAAGCCCGCGAGCAGTTCTTCGCCGAAGTTCCCAAGCGCCAGCTGGACCCCGCCTTTGTCTACGACTGGGCGCGCGGCACGGTCGTTCACGTGGCGGACCGCAGCGACCCGGCACGGATCGTCCGCAACGGCCTCGCCGGCTATCCCCCCGGCCTCGACCTCGCTGAGGCGCTGGTCACCGCCGCCCTGGACGACGGAAGCCAGCGCAAGATTCTGGTCGCCTTTGGCCACGCCTACGCCGATCGCAGCGGCGATGCCATCCCGGGCGTCACCCTGTACGACGCGTGGGCCTCGGGCTCGACGCTCGAGATGCCGGACGTCGAGTGCCTGGGTATCGTCCACGACCTCTCCGACGACTGGAAAACTTGGACCGCACCAGTCCCGGGCAACCAGCAGGAGCCGCTCTACGATCACATTGGTGAGTACTTCACCGACGCTCGGCGCTTCCGTGGACTGCGCACCGCCCTGGCTCGCACCTGGCTCACCGGCAACGCAGTCCTGCGCGACAACTACGGCGGTACCGAGGACATCCTGCACGCCATCTGGGAGAGTCACTCGGCGACGCCTAGCTCCCTGCTCGAGGAGTTGCCCGCACCCAAGCACTGGGAGCGCTGGCTCGAACGCTGGGCCAACAAGGTGAACAACGACCCCAAGGAGGCCACCAAGGGGCGTGTGCGGCGTAGGCAGTTGGCCGGAGACGCGGCCAGGGTGCGCCGCGTGCTGGTCGGTGTCATGCGCGAGTACGGGGCGCTGAAGTAGCTCCCCGCCTGCGGGCCCGGGGCGGACAGCCTAGCCGCGCTCGATCGCTTCAGCAGCGAGCTGCGCGCAGGCGAAGGCTGCCTGGAAGTTGAGACCTCCGATCGGACCATCGAGATCCAGCAGTTCGCCGAAGACGAACAGGCCGGGGTGACCGTTGACCTCCATGGTGCGCGGGTTCACCACCTTGAGCCCCAGCCCCCCGGCCGTCACCTCGGCATGGTCGAAACCCCGCGTACCATTCACCGGCACGCAAAGGCCCTTGACCGTCTCGATCAAACGATGGCGTCCAGCCTTGCTCAGCGGCTGGACCTCCGGGTCGGATTCCGGGATGCCGGCCTGAGCACATAGGGCTGCGACCAGCCGCTTGGGGAGGACCTCGGGCGCCAGCTCTCGCAGCACCTTCGAGACCCTCGGCCGCCCCTTGGCCTGGGACGCACCGACAAGTGCGGCCCGCAGCTCGTCCCGTGCGGTCTCCGGCATCAGGTCCAGCCGCACCCGCCAGCCATGGTTGCCCTCGCAGCCGCCCTTCGCTGTGTCGGTCGATGGATCCCTCCGCTCCCCGCCCAACGCGCGCGCCACCGTGCCGGAGAGGTCCATCGCGCCTGGTCCGGAAAGACCCTGATGGGTAAACACCACGGGGCGCCGCCGCTCCCGCCGCACTTTGCCCGCGGGATCGAGGAGCTGGGCGGAGGCCTCCTGGAGAGCGAGCCCCGTCAGGTCGGTCGCCCAGCGGGCCGGACTGGTGAGGGGCGCCAGGGCCGGCTGCGGCTCCACCACCGGAAGATCGAGCGCGCGCAGCCAGGGATAGCCATCCCCCGTGGTCCCCGTGCGCGCGTAGCTCATGCCGCCTGGGCACAGCAACACCCGCTGGGCCACGAGATGGCGTCCCTCCCCTAGCTCCAACCGCCAGCCCTCCGGGCTCCCCGCCAGGCCGAGCAGCGGTGTATCGAGGCGCAGCTCAGCGCCCGCCCCTAGCGCTTCCTGCTCGAGCGCGTCCCGCACGTCCTTGGCGCGCTGACTCGCGGGGAACACCTTTTCTAGCGGCGCTTCCACCGTCGGCACCCCCAGCGCGGCGAATCGCTGCCGGACCGCAACCGGCGGCAGGGCCCGGAAAGCGCCGCGCAGAAAACGCTCCTGGGCACCACCAAACAGAGCCGCCGCCGGGCCGGGCCCCAGGGTGGTGGTCAAATTGCAGCGGGTCCCGCCGCTGGCCAGGATCTTGGTACCGGTTCGCGCGGTCTTCTCCAGCACGACCACGGGCGCACCGTTCCTCGCCAGGACTCCGGCGGCCCAGAGCCCGGCGGCGCCAGCGCCCACAACGACGACGGGCAGCGGGGGCTCCGCCGGGTTGATCGATGACCCGCTCAACCGCCCGAAAGGGCGCGTTCCCACGCCTCGATCTCCGCCAGCGAATGGGGCCCACGCGGCGGCGTGTCGTCCTCGGGATCATCCAGGTAGCCCTCGGGCAGCCGCACCTTCTGCACCTTGTTGCCCTTGGCGCGCCCCGCGCGCAGGGCCCGCTCGGGAAAGGGCATGTTTCCGTCGATCTCCGCCAGCAGCTCGAGCATTTGATCGATGCTCTCCATGCGCGCCAGGGTGCCGCGCACGGACGCGGAGCCGTGAAACCCCTTCGTATACCAGCCGGTCCACTTGCGCATCTGACGCACGCCTGTGCTCTCGCCAAACAGCGCAGCCAGACGCCGGGCATGATCCTCCATGATCCCCACGATCACCCCGAAGCGCGGCGGCAGATCCGGTTCCTGGCCGGCGAACACCTGGGCAAGCTCGCGGAACAACCAGGGCCGCCCGAGGCAGCCGCGACCGACGATGACCCCGTCACAGCCGGTCATCCTCATCATGCGCAGGGCGTCCCAGCATTCCCAAATGTCGCCGTTGCCGAGGACCGGCACGGTCAAGGAACTCTTCAGCTCGCCGATCGCGCTCCAGTCCGCCTCACCGGAGTACAGCTCGGCCGCGGTGCGGGCGTGCAGCCCCACGGCCGCCGCGCCCTCCTCCTGGGCAACGCGCCCTGCGCGCAGATACGTCAGCAGACCCTCGTCGATGCCCTTGCGCATCTTGACGGTCACCGGCACATCGCCCGCGCCGGCGACCATGGCGCGGATGAGCCGCGCCATCAGGCGCGGCTTCGCGGGGATTGCGCTGCCGCCACCGGAGCGCGTGACCTTGGGAACCGGGCAGCCCAGGTTGATGTCCAGGTGGTCGACGCCCTCATCGACGAGGCTGCGGACCATCTCCCCCAGATCCATCGGGTCGGCCCCGTAGACCTGGACCGACCGCGGCTTCTCGTCGGGACTGCTGGCCGCAAGCAAATTGGTCAGCCGATTCCCCATGAGGTAGCCCCGGGCCGTGATCATCTCGGACACGTAGAGTCCGGCGCCAAACTCCCGACACAGGCTGCGGTAGGCGAGGTTGGTCACCCCCGCCATGGGCGCGAGCACGACGGGCGAATCGACCTCGAGCGGACCGATGCGGAGCCTGGGGAACTCCCCGGGCTGCGCGACGGGCACGTCCCGGTTGATCGGCGTGACGCAACGCTCGGGGGCTCCGCCGTTCGCAACGCCGGGGTCCAGCTCTTCGCGCTCCTCGCTCATCGGTCGCTCCCCGCGTCCTGGACCGCGGGCGGAAGGAACACCCGTGTCGCCGGCAGGGCCAGCCCCGGCCCCCCGTGGGCGTCGAACTCCAGCATCCTCAGCTCGATCTGATCGGTGCCCCGTTGACGGGCGGCGAAGAGCGGCTGGCCTTTGGCGTCCAACCCGAATGCCAGGGCTCCGCGGCTGGTCCCGACCTGGAGGAGACGATCCTCCTCCCTGACCGCCAGGTTCCAGCGATCGCTCGCACCCGCCAGACCGTTGCCCTCCAGACTGATCGCGTAGCTGAGGCCCTCGGGAAAATGCTTGGCGGTGATCATCGCGTTGAGCACCAGCGAAACGTCCAGGGCCGCGAGCGGATCGGGGGACGGCTTGTTGTCGAGGAACATGCCGTTCATTCGTCGCTCCACGTTCATGACCTTGGACGCGCCGATTTGGGCACCCCGGACCGTGACCACGCGCTCCGAAGCCGCGACCTCTTCCGGGGTTCCCGTCTCGACGTTCAGCGGCTCGGGCGCGTCCCAACCCTCCCCGCGCGCGACCAGCTCGACCTGGAAACTCACCAGAAGGCCGCCCTGGATCACCTGCTGAACCCGCATCTCGCTGGGGATGCTGTTGGCCGTGGCCGGATAGCGAATCCGAGTGCAGTAGCAGAGCGTGCCGTCCGCCTGGCGCACGACCTTGAAGTGCTCGGAGGAATGGCGCAGGTTCAGGGCCCAGAGCTCCGCGCGGCCGCTCAGCACCAGATCCCCGGGCGGCACCTCGGGCGCAGGTACATCCATGGGAGCGCTGGCCTCTGCCCGCACCGCATTCTGCAGGCTGCGCAGATCGCGCACCCGCCGGACCAGCTCCGGACGCTCGAGAACCTGCCCGCGCACCACCACGATCTCCGGCTCGCGCAGGGCCGCCACGCTTGCGGTGGGATCGCTCGCCAAGACGACCATGTCCGCCCGCAGGCCCGGCGCGAGGGTCCCGCAGATCGCTTCCTGGCCCAGGGCCCGTGCGGCGCTCGCCGTGGCCAAGCGCAGAACCTCCCCAGGCTCAATCCCTGCAGCGGCGAACTGCTCGAGCTCGTCGATCAGTGCTACGCCCGGCATGCGCCAGGGGTTGGGCGCAGAGCTTCCGGGGATGAGGGTCACGCCAGCACGGGAGAGCTGGAGCACGAGGTCTCGCTGCAGGTTCAAGGCGCGGCTCAGATCTCGCCGGGCGCCTTCGCTTAGGCTGGATTCCCAGGCAGCCAACTGCTGCCGCCATTGGGCCTCGTAGGTCGGAGCCAGGGATTGGAGCTCGGAGAGCTCGTCGTCTCGCTCAGCGAGAATCCGCGCATAGACCCCCAGCATGGGCACCATGTCGCTCGATCCCTGGGCAAACAGCTCGACCTTGGGGTCCAGCGCTGCGGGGTCGACGTTGCCCCAGTGGCTGCCCGGCGGCAGCAGGACTCCGAGCCCGAAGAAGCCGGCCTGTCCCTGCTCCAACGCGGACTCCAATGGAATCGCCCGGGGCAGCGGGCCCCAGACCGGAAGCCCATTCTCGCGGCCGAACTCCAAGGTCGCGGGGTAGACCGCCGCAGGAATGGTGTCGAGCAGGGAGAGGAAGTCGAGCTTGTGGCCGCTCTCTCCGACGATCTGGAGCACCGCGCCCAGCACGGTGGGGACGGCCTCGGCGCTCTCCAAAACGAGAGCTTCCACGCTGACGCCCTTGCTGCCGTCCAAGACCCGGCCGCAGGTGAGCAACGAGGGGCCCGGGATGCGGTCCCGCAGCGCAGGCGTCTGGGCCTCGAGCAGCACCCCGAGCTCGTTGCCGACATCGCGGACCGTCGTCACCCCCGCCGCCACGTAGAGCGCATCGTGCTCGGCGTCGAAGTTCATCATCCCGTCGATCAGGCCGGGGATCACATGGAGGCCGCTGATATCGATGATCTCGGCGTCCTGCGGCGGCTCCAGGGCGCCCACCGAAACGATCGTGGGCCCGTCGATGACCACCGTGGCCGGGGCCGGCGAAGAGCCGGGCACCAGGGTGTGGACGATGCCGCCCACGAGGGCGATGAGATCGGGAAGGAGAGTCATGTTGCGGGCCCGGGGCCAGGGGTACAGAACAGCGCCGATCCCCCAGAGTGGGCCGCATCGGGGCCCACTGCAAGCGCCCTGGCGCTACCCTCTTGCCCATGGATCTCCCCGCAGTCGTGCTGGACACCGATCGCCTCCCCCCCGGGCCGTGGATCTATTCGAGGCAGGTCAGAGACACGGGGGGCGCGCCGGACGGCTCGCTGGTCGAGGTCCTCGACGATTCGGGGCGCTTTGTGGGCCACGGACTGCACAACGGGCGGTCGGACATCCAGATCCGCATGCTGAGCCGCGGCAAACGCCATGCGCTCGACAAGCCCGACATGTTCCTCCGTGAACGACTGGCGGCTGCGGGGCGCCTGCGCAAGAAGACCCTGCGGCTGCCCACGGTCACCGACGCCTACCGCCTCTGCCACGGCGAGGGAGACGACCTATCCGGGCTGATCGTCGACCGCCTAGCCGACGTCTTTGTTGCGGAATACCACAGCCTGGCGTTCTGGAACCTGCGCGGGGACGTGGAGAAGGCGCTCATGGCCCTGGATGCGAGCTGCCAGGTCGTTCACCGGGTCCCCGCCGGCGCCTTCCGACAGGAAGGCTTCCCCCTGGCGCGCCCAGGGGACGATCCGGGGCTTGTGGAGGGCGGAGATGGGGTCGAGCGCTGGATCACCGAACACGGCCTGTCCTACCCCGTCCTTCCCGGCCAGGGCCACAAGACCGGCTGGTTTTGCGACCAGCGAGACAACCGGCGGCGGGTGGGCGAGCTGTCCAAGGGGCGGGACGTGCTGGACCTGTGCTGCAACGCGGGTGGATTCGCGCTCTCCTGCGCCCGGGCCGGGGCCAAGACCGTGCGCGCGGTGGATCTGGACGAGGTTGTCCTCGACCGAGCCAGGCGCGCGGGCGAGCGGGCCGGCCTGGAGGTGACCTGGCAGCACCGTGACGCCTTCGACGCGCTGCGGGCCAGCGTGGCCGATTCCCGCAGCCCTGGCCTGGTTGTCCTGGACCCCCACAAGCTCATCGCGGGCAAGCGCAACCTGGACGCCGGCCGGCATAAGTACCTGGACTTCAACACCCTCGCCCTCCAGGCGGCCGCCCCGGGGGGGCTGGTGGCCACATTCTCGTGTTCAGGAGCCCTGGATTTGCCGGCGTTCCTGGGTGTGGTCTTCCAGGCATCCCGCCGGGCGGAGCGCGAAATCCGCTTGCTGGAGATCCTCGGGGCGGCGCCGGATCATCCCCAGCGCCCGGAGTTCCCGCGATCCCGCTATCTGAAAGGCGCGTTGATCGCGGTCGATTAGTCGCACCTCGGGAAACATCGATCTCCGCGGTGGATTCGTGGAGGGCCTGGGGACACAATACGCGCGCGCCTCCGCGACAGGACCTGCATGGTCCTCGCGGGGGCGCTCCCTTGCCCTCGATTTTCCGGCTCGAGCAAGGGTCGGACCCACGGAAGCTGCCAGCCCCCATGAAGCTCTCGATCTTTGTCGCCCAGGAAAAGTGGCCTGAATTCGATGAGGCCTGGAAGGAGCTGATGGGAAGCGACGGGCCCGTGCACGATGTGCTCATCGCCCTCAAGCTGGCGGGCGAGCGCAAGCGCATCACGCGCTGCATCCCGCTGGTCAAGGAGCACGTGGCTCTGCTGGAGGCCGGAGATCGTCCCGGTGACGCGGCGCGGGTTCTTGGCGCCGCGCTGATCGCCGGTGGCAACCCGCCCGAGCTCACCGAGGACATGCTGCGCCTGGCGGGTGCCGCTTGGTCGGAGGAGCCCTGGTGGCGCCCCTACCGCGAGCTTGCCGGCCTGGAGGAGGGCGCACCGGATCTGCGCGGTCCCTGGCGCTCCTTCGCCAAGATGTGCATGTACCAGAAGGACACACTGGTCTACCACCCCGGCGGCTGGGGCACGGGCGAGGTGACCGAGGTCATCCCCCAGAGCCTGGAGATCGACGTCAAGTTCGCGAGCGGCAAGAAGGATCGCTTCCCGATGAACGCAGCCGTCGACATCTTCGAGCCCCTGGTCGAGAGCGACCTGCGAGCCCTGCACTTCCGCGACCCCGAGGGCTTGCGCAAGGGCGCCAAGAAGGAGCCCCTCGACGTTCTGCGCACCATTGTTGAAGCCCAGGCGGGCAAGGCGACCACCAGCCAGATCCGCATCGCGATGATGGGCATCGGCATCGAGGGCAGCGCCTGGTCGGCCTGGTGGCGCAAGGCGCGCAAGCACGCGGAGAACTCGGAGTGGTTCGAGGTCTCCGGCTCCGCGGCCAAGTCGGTCATCACGCTGCTCGTCGACGCCAAGGACCCGACCGAAGGTCTGCGCCGCGCGCTCCAGCACGCGGGCACGATCGCCGAGGCCCACTCGAAGGTCCGCGACCTGCTGATGGGTACCGCCAAGGACGACCCGCTCGTGGCGGTCGCCCTCGAGGTGCTCGGCGAGCGCGTCGAGCAGGAGGGCGACCTTCTCCAGGAACGCGTGGCGGCCTGGCTGCTGCTCGCTGACCAGGCGGAGGAGATGCCCGAAGGCCTGATCCAGCTGCTGAACGAAGTCGCTGCGGCCCCCGAGCCGCCCGACCCCTCGACGCCGCCCGAGCTTTGGAAGCTCTTCCAAGCCCTCGCCAACCTCAAGGATCAGGAGCGTGCTGTTGGCACCCTGCCCCACCTCTTCGGTGAGAACTGGGTCGAGGTCATTCTCCCCCATCTCCAGCATGCCGCCCCCGGGATGGTGCGGCCGCTGGTCGACGCTTTCCGTAGCGCCGATCGCGAGCAGGACCTGCTCGATCTCTACAACGGCCTCCTGGCCCGGCCTTTGCGCGCCCCGTCGCTGATGGTGCACCTCGCCGGCCTCTTTGAGCAGGAGGAGCCCCTGGGCGATGACTTCCCCACCGGCCCTCAGCGCGCCCAGGCGCTGCTGAGCCTCGCGGCACAGCTTTTCCAGAACCGCAGGGGCAACCCGCATCTCACGCGCGTCTCCGGGCGTCTTGCCGACACCCTCACCAAGGGGGACGATCCGGTGCTGCGACGCCTGCTCAAGGACGCCGACGGTCCCAGCCTGCGCTCCCTGACCGTCACCTGCGCCCGGGGCATCGAGTCGGAGATCGACCACATGATCACCGACATCGCCCTAGGCCACGACCGCCAATTCTTCGCTGGCAGCATGGGACCGTTCTGGGAAGGCGACACGATCTGGACGACCAAGTCCGGCATGGAGCGGCGCTCCGCCGAGCTGCGCGACCTCACCGACGTCAAGATTCCCGCCAACTCCGAAGCCATCGGCAAGGCAGCCTCCCTCGGCGACCTCTCGGAGAACTCCGAGTGGGAGGCAGCGATCGAGGAGCAGCGCAACCTGACCACCCGCGCCATGGAGATCGAGGAAGAGTTGCGCAAGGTCGAGCTCCTCGAGAACGCCATGATCCCCGACGACACGATCGCGCCGGGCACCGAGGTGCGCTATCGCGAGGCGGAATCGGGCAAGGAGAACGTGATCGCGATCCTCGGTCCCTGGGACGGAGACGACTTCCAGGGCAAGCAGGTCGTGTCCTACCGCGCGCCCCTCGCGGCCGGCCTGCTGGGTCTGAGCACAGGGGACACATCGACCCTGACCCTGCCCTCCGGCAGCCTGGACATCGCGGTGCTCGCGGTCAGCCTGCTCGAGCTGTAGGAGGCTCAACCGACGGCAAGGGCCGACGGCAAGCAAGGACAGCGCGGATCGGCCCCAAGGGCCGGTCCGCGCTTTCTTTGCTTCTCACCCTAAGATCGGGTCACGCCACTCGCTTGCCGAAGCGATGCCCGGCAGGTTTCACGAACACACCGTCGCGGCCCTAGCCCGGCTGCGGAACCAACCAAGAGCCGGTTGCTGCGAACGGTTCTCGTCACCTTTCCCTGCAAACATGACAAGCCCTTTCCTGCTCGGACTGATGCTCGCACTGGGTCCTAGCTCACCGTTCGTGCTCCTCGACCAGGAGGCCGGGCTCCAGGACTCCCCCGAGGGCGAAGGCGCACCCGCCGAGGACTTGGAACCCGAGCCCCTTCCCGAGTTTGAACCGGTCGGCGACGGGGCGGACGAGCTCCGCCAGGTCTTCCGCCAGGTGCCCAACTTCGCAGGCATCACCCTCGCGCTCAGGGACGGAGTCATGGTTCTCTCGGGCACGACCCCGTCCCCCACCGCCAGGCAGGATGCGGAGCAACTGGCGCGCAAGGTTGCGGGGGTGGTCTGGGTGCTCAACGAGGTCGAACTGCCCCCTGAGCCCGAGGTATTGGATGAGCCCGAGACGCCGGAGGAGGTCTCGCCGACAGCAGGGGATGAAGTCTTGGCCCAGGACCTGCGCGCGATCTTCAGCCAGGTGCCAGCATGGTCCCAGATCAAAGTTCGCGTCGAAGCTGGAGTCGTGCATCTCGGCGGAACCGTGCCCAACGGGCAAGCCAGCGACGAGGCGCGCGACCTGGTTGCGGCACGCGAAAATGTCGTCTTCGTCGATTCCCAGCTGGAGACGGAGACGGGTCTGAGCAAGCGCATTCTTCCGAGCCTTGAGCGCCTGCTTGAGTCCCTGCGGGCCCTGATCGCGCGAATCCCGCTCTTCATCGTCGGTGCAGCCGTCTTCGCGGCCTTTGTCTGGCTCACGCGCAAGCTCACCGGCTGGGAGCGGGGCTTCTCCTTCCTCTTCCCCTCGGCACTCTCCCGGGACCTCGCCAAGCAGGTGACCCGGACCATCCTGCTGGCCGTCGGTGCGTTCGTGGTGCTCGACCTCATCGATGCGACCGCCCTGGCAACAGCCACCCTCGGAACGGCCGGATTGGTCGGCTTGGCGGTCAGCTTTGCTTTCCGAGACATCTTCGAGAACTACCTGGCCAGCCTGATCCTCAGCATGCGTCGCCCATTCCGTAGCCGGGACTTTGTCAAGGTCGGAGACAGCCTGGGCAAGGTGATTCGCATGACGACGAGCGACACTCTGCTGCTCACCCCCGATGGCAACCACCTGCGCATTCCCAACGCGAGAGTGTTCAAGGAGGTCATTCTCAACTACTCGACAAACCCACTCCGCAGGTTCGACTTCAGCATCGGGGCCGGCGCGGACCAGGATGTGGATCTCGCCCAGGAGCTTGGCCTAGGGGCCCTCAAGGCGATGCCGGGCGTCATCGATGATCCCGCGCCGTCGGTTCTGGTGGAAGGCCTCGGGGACTCGAACGTCCTCATTCGCTTCTATGGCTGGGTCGATCAACGCGAGGCCGACTACGGCAAGGTGCGTAGCTACGCCGTGAAGAACGTGAAGCATGTCCTCGACGAGGCCAGCATTGAAATGCCGGAGCCGACCTATCGGGTCCTCCTTCGCAAACCCACTTCAGGACCTGAGCAACACCCCCACCACGAAGTGGATCAGCCCGAGCCAAAGGACATCGCCCCCGACCACGAACTGGACAAACAGATCGAAGCAGAGGAGCCCAACCAGCAGAACCTCTTGGACGAGGCCGTCGATGCGTAGCCGATCGAGCTTTTTGGAAGGTAGCGCTCTCGCATTCAAGCCTCAGCCGTATGGTCGGTCTGCATGAAGAGCACGTCCAAAACGGCCGTCGTTTGGTGTCTCTTTCTGGGTATGCTCGCTTACTCATGGTGGGCTAGCCACCAGGCCCCTGGCGAGGAGTCCGCGGGCCCTGCCCCCGTGCGCTTCGAAGAGATGGCTGTCGAACGGGGGATCCAGCACCGCCATGAGCTGCCGGATCTCGACGAGCGCATCCAGCCGATCCTGCCCCAGATTGCCGGTACGGGTGCGGCCGTCAGTGTCGTCGATGTGAACGGGGACGGTTGGATGGATCTCTACGCGGTCACGAGCCGCGGCGGCCGCCCGAACGCGCTACTCGTCAATCAGGGCGATGGATCGTTCCTCGACCGCGCGCCGGCAGCGGGCCTCGCCGACATCAACGAAAAGGGCCGGGGGATCAGCCACGGCTCCCTGTGGGGCGACCTCGATCGGGATGGCGACCAGGACGTGATCGTGTACATGTGGGGCCGCAGCAGGATCTTCCGCAACGAGTCGGCCGACGATCGCTTGCGATTCGTGGAGGTCGCATCCCCCGCTCTCCCTCGCTGGATGCACGCGTCCACGGGATGCCTATTGGACTATGACGGAGACGGAGACCTCGACGTCTTCCTGGGCGCCTACTACCGAGGGGACACGAATCTCTGGGATCTGGAGTCGATGCGCTTCCTCCACGACGACCAGGAGTTCGCGAACAACGGCGGAAGCAACGTTCTGCTGCGCAACGACGGCGCACTCGCCTTCACCGACGTCAGCGAGGCGGCTGGAATCGGCGGCGCCCGCTGGACCTATGCCTCGGCCTCGGCGGATTTCGACAGGGACGGGCACCCTGACCTTTACCTCGCCAACGACTACGGCTCGGAGGAGTTCTTCCGCAACGTGGACGGCGAACGTTTTGAGTCCGTGCTCGGCCTTGGCCTGGACGCCAAAGCCAAGAGCGGGATGTGCGTCGCCCTAGGCGACGTCACCAACCGCGATCAGCTCGGCGTCTACGTGACCAACATCTCCGAGCCCCGCTACCTGATGCAGGGCAACAACCTGCGGCTGGTCCGGACCGGCGGCGAGTTCGCGCTGGACAACGTCGCATCGGGTGCGACGGCCAACTGCGGCTGGGCGTGGGGCGCGGACTTTGGCGACCTCGACCTCGACGGCTGGAACGACATCGTAGTCGTCAATGGCTTTCGCTCAGCCAACCCCGAACGCAGCTATTGGTACCAGATGTCCAAGGTGGCCTCAGGCACCGGTCGCTTGATTGAAGATGCCTCCAACTGGCCGGACTTCGAGGACATGAGCCTGTCCGGCTTCCAGCGCACACGGATCCTCCAGCATCGCGGCCGCGGCTTTGCGTTCCGGGACATCGCCGAGTCCGCCGGGATCGAAGAGACCGGCGATGGCCGAGCCGTGGTCCTGGTCGACACCGACAACGACGGGGATCTCGACATCGTGACGGCCAACCAAAACGGCCCCCTGACCCTGCTGGAATCCAAGGGAGCCCAGGGCGCCTGGATCGGGTTTCAGCTCGTCGGCACGTCCAGCAACCCCGATGCGGTGGGAGCCACCGCCAGCCTGAGCTTTGGACCCCACACCCAAACCCAGGTGGTCACCGCCGGTCACGGCTTCTGCGCGCAGACCGATGTTCGGCTGCACTTTGGCCTTGGCGATCACCTGCCTAGCGCCCTGCAGATCACCTGGCCCTCCGGCATCCAGCAGCGGATCGAATCCCCCGAAACCGGCACCTATCACAGAATCGAAGAGCCCCAGCCCCCTGTAGACCATGAGCACTAGCCCCGCCCAGGCCGATGGAAAGAGCCGGGGAGTGCTTCACTTCCTGGGCAACCTAAGCCCTAAGCACCTCGTCATCACTCTGATCACCACGATCCTGGTGATCGGGGAGTGGCGCTTTGGGGTGATCGGCGGGTACGAACGCCTAGCGCTCGCTCTCGGCTCCTGCATGCTCGTCGAGTTCCTGCTGTCTCGCTTCATCCTCGGCCGCAGCGTGCCGCTGCTCTCGGCCTACGTGTCGGGAACGAGCGTCACCCTGCTGCTGAAGCCCGAAGCCGGGCTCTTGTGGCCATTCGCGATGGCCGGCGCCCTGGCGATCACGTCGAAGTACGTGCTCCGCTGGCGTGGACGCCATCTGTGGAACCCCACCAACCTCTCGATTTGCCTGCTGCTGCTCGTCGCTAGCCCCGTGACCGCCATCCTCTCGCACGAGTGGGGCAACCACCTGGGAACCAACCTGGTTCTCTGGGCCTATGGGCTCATCGTGGTCAGTCGCGCCAAAGTCCTACCGATCACGCTGACCTATGCCGCGTCCTTCTTGCTGTTCGCGGCCGTTCGCGCGGGCTTCGACTGGACAGGCTTCAAGACCGAAGCCAGCCCCCTGACCGGCGTCATGTACCAGCTGTTTTGCTTCTTCATGGTCACCGATCCGGCCACGACGATCCGTTCGAAATCCGGCCGCCTTTGGATCGCGTTCCTGATCGCCTTGACGGAGCATCTGATGCGCGTAGGCATCGAAGCGGAAGTGTCCTGGCTGCAGCCCTTTGCCTCTGCACCGGC
>CAYWNK010000042.1:0-29667 GCA_964459495.1 uncultured Planctomycetaceae bacterium | reverse complement strand
GTAAAGCTCCTTGCTTGGACCCTTGTACGGCTGCTGGGAGCCCGAGTAGCCCTGGGCGCGCACCTGCAGTATTCCCGGCCTGTCGCGCACCCCCTCCAGGCGGTATTCCCCTGCGGAATCGGTGACGGCGCTGCATCCTAGGAAGCTCCACTCGCTCAGCTCGGCCCCAGCGATCGGTTGCTTGCTTGCCCCATCGATGACCTTGCCGGCTAACACCCAGCCCAGCTTCAGCTCGACGTCGCGGCGCAGGGATTCGCCAGGCGCCAACTCGACCTCAGCAAGGCGCGGCATCGCGTAGTTCGGGTGGATCACCAGGAAAGCAGCCTCCCCAGCAGTCAGATCGGAAGCCAGAAAAGCGCCGTTCGACCCGGATCTCACCTCGACCTGGGATTCCCCCTCCGTCCCGTGAAACACACGAACGATCCCTCCCTCCACCGGCGAGAGGGACTCTGCATCCAGGAGAAACCCGTGCACGCTCGCCGCCGGAGTGAGAACCAAGGTCACATCGTCCCCGGGAGCGCAAGCCAACCGGCGCATGCCGCCAAAGCCCTTGGCCTCGACGTGTAGGGTTGACCGCAGCGCCCGCTTCAGTGGAAAGCGAAAGGCGCCGTCCGCTCCCGTCGTAGCAGTCCCCTGGATCGCTCCCAGGGCATCATCCACCGCCCCGTACTCGGAGTAGCTCGACCGGCGATCCAAGTACCGCTCGACGGCCGCGCCCTCGATTGGCGCGCCGTCCGGCTTGAGCACCCTCCCGGTCAGGACCAGGTCCCAGGCAGGCAGCCCTGCCGCTGGCTCGCCTTGCTCCACGACCGGCTGCTTTGCACCCGCAGCCTCGCGTGACTCCGCCGCCTGACGGCCGCGATTCGGCTCCAGCAACCCGGACCCGCCGCCCGCCGGTGCGCCAGCAACCCCGTCCCCAGGGGCCAATCCCTCCGGCCCTGCCCCGCCTGGGCCCCAGAGCACCAGCGCGAGGACGAGGCAGGCCGCGAGGGCAGCGACCGGGGCGAGCTTGGATCCTTGCATGGCACCCCCAGGAGACGAGCCCCGCCGGCCCCTGCAGCAGGTTTTCCAAAAATCTGCGAAGGGGATTCGGCAGCCCCATCACTATGGCCATACGCCCTCCCATGAGCACTTCCGCCCTCGACGACCTCGCCATTCGGGATGCCATCGTGGCAGGTGAGCCGGGGGCCGCCGAGGCCTTTTGCCGGCGCCACCTCGAAGCCCTCTACGAGTTCGTCCACTACCGGGTACGGGGCCAGCGCGACCAAGCCGAGGACGTGGTCCAGGAGACCTTTCTGGTTGCGATCGACCGGATGGCCAGCTTCGACGGCAAGTCGCGCCTGCACACCTGGCTGTGCGGCATCGCCAAAAACCACCTGCGGGCTGAGCGCCGCAAGCGCAGGGCCGTGCCGATCTCCGACCTCCTCGACGAAGCCGACTCCGAGATCGATCGGATCCTCGCCGACGTCGAGCGCGAGCCCCTGCCCGAGGCCGCCATCGAGGCCCAGGAGACCCGCGACCTCGTGGGCGCCGCGCTCTCGTCTCTCCCACTGGACTACCGCGAGGCGCTGATCTCGCGTTACGTCGACGGCCAGTCGGTCCCCGACTTCGCGCGCTCCAAGGGCCGCAACGTGAAGGCCGCGGAGTCCACGCTTCACCGGGCCAAGAGCTCCTTCGGCAAGGTCCTGTCGATGCTCGCCAGCAAGCGGGGGGGAGAGGCATGAAGCCCGACGTGTTCGAACACAACCTGCGCCTGCTGCTCGGTCGCTCCTGGGAACGCATCGAGCCCGACGTCGAGTTCGCCCAGCGCCTGGAGCGCGCCTGCGCCGAGCGCGCAGCCGCCGCCAGCAAGCAGACTCGCCGCGGTCCCACTACCAGCAAAGCGCCCCCCGGCGCCACGGCCCGCTTCCGGCCCGTGCCCCTGGTCGCGGCGCTCGCCGCTGCCGCCGCCGTCCTCTGGATGGCGCGGCCCCTCTGGCGTTCTGCCCCCGGCGCCGCGCAGAGCCTCGAGGCGATCCTCGCCGCCGGGGAAATCGCCCTGCGTCCCGCGGCCGGCGGCCCATGGCGCAGCGTCGCCGCGGGCTCCAGCCTCGTCGCGGGCGAAGCGACCACCGCCCAGCTGCCCGCTTCCGCGCTGCTGGACATCGGCTGGGACGAGCCCGCCGCCCACGCCGAGATCGGTCCCGGCGGCAGCGTTCGTTTCGGCCAGGGTGAAGGCCTCGAGCTCGCCCGTGGCGGCGCCGAGGTCACCGCCGGTTCGCTCCCCTTTGCGCTCCGCGCTGGACAGGCGCAGCTCGAGGTCCAGGGCGCACAGCTGCGCGTCTCGGTTCACGCCCCCGAGGCTGCCCCCGAAGACGTGGCCCTCACGGTTTTGTCGGGCGTCGTCCGCCTGGCGGACGGCCGAGTCCTTGCTCCTCAGACGGCTCCCTACCGAATCGTGGACGGCATCCTCCTCGATCCCATCGGCGTCGGCCCCGCGGAGACCGGGCCCGAAGACGGTCCTGGCCGCGTATCCGTGCCCACCCCCGATGCAGGTGCGCCAGAGGACGATGGGTCCTCCGCCCAACAGTCCATGGCCCTGCTGCAGGTTCGACCGCGGACCGTCGACGGTGAGCCGATCCCCGGCTTTCGCCTCTGGCTCCGTCTGCAGGTGAGCCTGCCACAGGTCGCCCAAGCCGAAGCCACCGAAGTCCGGGCCGGGGACGACCCGCTCACGCTGGACCCCGGCACCTACACCGTGGCGGTCGAGGCCCCCGGATATGCACCGGAGCTGCTGCGCGACGTCGCCTTGGCCGCTGGCCCCAATCCCGAACTCGACGTGATCCTGGGCACCGGCCGACCCCTGGCAGGCTTCGTGGTCGACGCCGCCACCGGCTCGCCGATCCAGTCCGCACTCGTCGTGATCGAGAGTCGCCTGCCCCACGAGGTGATCCACGCCCAGGGCCTTGAGCTGGAGCCGCTGCCCTATGCCAGCGGCCGCACCGACGCCTCCGGTCGATGGGAAATCGCCCACGCCCCCATCGGGGATGTGACCTTGCGCGCGATCGCAGCGAACCACGCTCCCGCCCGCCAGGAGAACTTGATCGTCCGTGCGCCGGCTGCTGGGGGCGCTCCCCAAGCGGTTCCCCACTTCGAACTGCTGCCGGGCGCAAGCCTGGTGGGCACCGTCGAACAACTCGACGGCTCTGCTTGGGTGGGCACCCCGGTGATCGCGTCGCGCGTTCGCGCCGAAGGCGGGGATGCGCCCATGACTTACGGCCAGGCCGAAACCGGCCCCGACGGCAGCTTCCGGATGGATTCGCTCCCTAGCGGCAACTACGTGGTGCTGCTGCCAGTCGAAGCGGCGAGCGGCCAAAGGCCCCGTATTCGCCACGCCTACCTCTCCGGAACCACGACGAGGACCGTGCGCTTCCCTGGCGCGGTCGATCGCGCTAGCGGCGTCAAAGTGCGCCTCATGGTCCGGCACGCCAACGGCGATCCTGCGGCCGCGATCAACCTGACCTTGACTTCCAACACAAGCGGCGAATGGCAGTCCACCAGCACCGACTCTAGCGGCGCTGGGGAACTCGTCGGTGTCGCGTCCGGCTCCTATGACGTGGCCCTCGCCTTGGGCAACGGCTATGACAGCATGGTCTTCGGACACACCCTTGTGATCAGCACCCAGCCGGAGCAGGTGTTCGAGCTCGTCGCAGGCCCGATTCGACTCACTGGCTCAAACCCCCAGCTCACCGGCGGCTTCGTTTACCTGGAGCGACTCCAGGGCGGCCGCTGGCAGCCCGCTGGCAATTCGCAGGTCGACCGGACCGGCACCTGGAACGTGGTGGGACTCCAACCTGGCCGCGTGCGAGGCGCCCTCTTTGGACGCGATGCGAGCGAGGGCTACGCAGCCATCCCAGAGACCGACCTGCTGGGCGATGCCGTCCAAACGCTTGAGCTTGATCCCCAGCCGGCCGCCCAGCTGACCGTCCGCCTGAGCGACGAGCAGGGCAACCCCGTTCCGGACGCCTCGATCGTGCTGCGCGACGGCCAGGGATTGCGCCTTCTCTTTGCCGCCAATCCCCGCACCGATGCCGGCGGAAGGTTGGCTTTGCCCATCGTCCCCAGCGGGACATGGACCGTGGAGGCTCGCACCGCGGACGGGCGGCAAGCCAGCGTCCAGCGCTTCTTCACCGCAGGAGAAGCGGTCGAAATGGCGCTCGGCCTGGAATAGGTCTCCGCAGAGGATCTGAGAAGAACCGCGAAGGGAATGGAGGCGTCGCTGCACCAAGTCCCTGTCAGCGAGACCCGACCCTAATCAAGACCATGGCCCAAACCACCCTGCTCACCCTGATCGCAACCCTGGCCGGAGGCGCAGCCGCCGGCGCAGGGGCTTCCCTCTACCTCAACAGCCAGAATGAGCCGGCGGCCGAAGAGGTCGGACTCGCCCCCGATGGGCTCGCCGAGCTGCGTGCAGAAATCCAGGAGCTGCGCGCCATGCAGGGAATGGGCACGAACCTGGGCCATGCCTCGGAGTCGAGCCTGGTCGCCCCGGCCCGCCGCGCCGCGGGCGGCGAAGAGCTGGAGGAGATGGTGGCTCGGCTGGTCGCCGAGGCCCTGGAGGGCAAGACGGGCGCGGCACCCGGGGAGGCCACCGAGCTCGACGGCCTCGACGTGAACGAGCTCTACGCCAAGCTCCAGGACCCGAGCCTCAGCTACGAGGACCGCGAGTTCCTTTGGCAAGCGATCCGGGACGCGGGTCGCTCCGAGGAACTGGTCGAGCTCCTCGAAGCGCGCTTCGCCACCGACCCGAACAACCCCGAGCTGGCGGTCGAGCTAGGCAAGGGCTACCTGCAACGCATCCAGGAAGTCGGCAACGGCCCGCTCGCCGGCGTCCTCGCCACACAGGCGGACAACTCGTTCAACAAGGCGCTCGAGCTCAACCCCCAGCACTGGGATGCGCGCTTCAACAAGGCTGTAGCCCTGTCTTTCTGGCCCCCGGTGATGGGCAAGCAGCGCTCTGCCATCGCCGAGTTTGAGACGCTCGTCGCGCAGCAGTCCGGCGCCGCGGCGCACCCCGGCCACGCGCAAACGCACCTGCTGCTGGGCAACATGTACCAGCAGATCGGTGAGACCGACAAGGCGATTGCCGCCTGGTCCCTGGGCGCCCAGCTGTTTCCCGACGATCCGCAGCTCGCCGGTCAGCTCCAGCTCGGCCAGGACGCGAACAATCAGTAGGCGCCAAGGGCCAGCCGAAAACGCCGCCGCGCAGCGCCCCGATGGGAGCTGCACGGCGGCGCTTGTTTCCGATGCCTAGCGACCGCTCAGCGCCGACAGCCCGCCGTCGAGCCGCAGCACCTGGCCGGTGACCCACGACTGGCTGGGGTCGAGCAGCCAACCCACCGCGCGGGCGATTTCTTCGGGGTGGCCGATGCGGCCCAGCGGGTGCATGGCGCCCGAGGCCTCCCGCGCTTTCTCATTGCGCAGCAATCCCGCGGCCAGCGGCGTATCGACGAGGCCGGGGGCCACCGCGTTCACGCGGACGCCGCGGGGGGCGTAGCTCGCGGCGGCGGAACGGGTCAGGCCCTCGACACCGGCCTTCGCCGCTGCGATCGCTTCGTGGTTGGGCAGGCCCACGCCGGCCGCCGCCGAACTCATCAATACGATCGAGCCAGCCCCCGCCTTGCCCATGACCGGCGCGGCGGCGCGGACGGTATGGAACGCGGTCAGCAGATTGGCGTTGAGTGTTTCCTGGAACTGCTCGGTGCTGGTGCCGTGGGCGGGCTTCAGGAAGATGGATCCCACGCAGCACACGATGCCGTCGAGCTGGCCGTGGGTTTCCCTGGCGTGGGCCACGGCCGCCGCCACCGAATCGGCCTGCGTGGCGTCGACTTCGATGGTGGCGGCTCCGAGCTCGGACCCTAGGGCGCCGAGGCGCTCGGCCCCCCGGGCCGCGAGGACGGGCCGGGCGCCGGACTGGGCCAGCTGACGCGCGAGCGCGGACCCGATGCCTCCGGTGCCGCCGAGGATCAGGTGAACGGGATTGGTCATGATTCGGGGTCTCGGAATTCAGCCTGGAGGGTCGTCGGGCTCACGCGCTTGCCCGCGGTGAGTTCCCGGCTCACGAATTCGAACACCCGCCCGTCGTGGACGCGTTTCTTTGGGTCCCGTTTGCGCAACGACGCGATCGGCATCGCCATCCGGCCCCCGTCGGCCAGCACCCGCTCGTGTCGATCGAGGAAATTCCAGTACAGCGACGTGATCGGGCAGGTCTTGCGCGGATCGAAGGCGCAGCTCTTGCAGGAGTCCGACATGCGCGCGATGTACGCGGCACCCGACACGTAGGGCTTGGTGGTCATCAGGTTCCCCGCTGAGAACGTCCCCATGGCCAACACGTTGGGCTCCACCACCCAGTCGAAGGCGTCGACGTAGGCGGCCCAGAACCAATCGGTCAGCTCGCGCGGATCGGTGTCCAGCAGCGTCGCTAGGTTGGCCAGCACCATCAGCCGCGGAATGTGGTGACTCCAGCCTTCCGCCCAGACGTCCTCGACCACGCCGTCGAGGCAGGCCAGGCCCGAGGGCGTCCCCCAGTAGGCGGGCGGCAGGCCGCGGGCGGCGCCGAGGGTGTCGGGGCGCGCACCCGGGTCCGCCTTCTCGCCCGCTGCCCAGGGCCTCCCCGCCCAACGTTCGTAGCCGGCGTCGCTCGCCTTGGGCCGCTGAGCGGGCGTCTCCTTGGGGAGTTTGCGCAGGCCGTCGGTCGCCGCGTGCACGTGGTGCACAAATTCGCGCCAGCCGAGGATTTGGCGGATGAAGCCCTCGCGGCTGGCAATCGGCGCGCGCAGGGTCGAGGCCTCGATTACAACACGCTCAGGGATCAGCCGCAGGATGTTCAGCAGAGCCGCGATGCGCGTGTGGAACATGCCGCGCGACTGGCGCGACATCGCATCCTCGTAGGGACCGAAGGTCGGTAGGCATTCGTTCCTGGCCCAAGCCCATAGGCGCTCAGCATCCGCGGCGGTACACGGCAGGGAAGCGGGATCGAGCTTGCCCGGATGGTGACCATAGCGTGTGCGCACCAGCTCGCAGACCTCGTCCTTGATCGCATTGCTGCGGAACTGCGGCGGAGTGGGCGGCTCGGGGTCGCCGGGCTTCCAAGGGTGACGGTTCTCGGCGTCGAAGCTGAGCTTGCCGCCCTCGAACTTCTTGCCCTCCATCAGGATCCCGGTTTCCTTGCGCATCCCCCGATAGAACGAATCCATGCGCCAGGGCGGATCGCTGCCCGCGAAGCGCACGAACTGCTGCGGCGAACTGATCCAGCCGGCGTGGCGCACGAGCTTGATCTGGCCCCCGTCGACGAGCGGCTGAAGCTCGCGGCGCAGCTCGCGCTCGGCCGCCTCCATCATCACAAGCTGCCCGAGCTCGGCGGCTTGGGCGGCGAGCGCATCCGCGTAGTTCGTGTTCGACACCAGGTGCCGCACAGCAACGCCGCGCCCCGCTTGTTCGATGGCGAAGTGCCGCATGTTGGCCAGGATCAGGGCCAACTTTTGCTGGTGATAGGGTCGACGCGCGGCCCTGCCAGGGCATTCGATCAGCACGATCCCGAGCTCCCCTGGAGCCTTCATCGACAGGGGTCCGACCGCATCGGTGAGCTGGTCGTAGGGTACGAATACCCACCGCCGCCCCGTGCCTTCGGGCGGGGCGGCCGCGGCGAGGGCGCGGGTGAAAGCACCGCCGGAGATGGTGGGGAGGGCCATAGCAGCCTATTTCGCACAGGCAGAGGCCTTGGATTCAAGGCCCAGCTTGGCCAGTGGCGAAAGGCAATGGATGGAACTGCGTCGATCTGCCCTTGTGGCCGCCCCTTTGGGACTCGCTCTCATTCTCGGATCGAGCGCCCTCGTCACCAGCCGGCGCAGCGCCCGCAGCATGTCGGCGGCCACGGCCCGCGCCGCCCAATTCGCGCAGGAGCTCTCCGCCCAAGAGCATCGGCGGGTAACGGCGGCCGGAGAGGGCGAAGAGGGCCTCGCCTGGGAAAACTACAACCAAGCCCTCGAACAGGTCGCTTCCCTGCCCCGCGGCCGAGTGTTTGACCTGATGAAAGCCGCAGTGGAAACCGCCAAGGTATCCGAAAAGGAACGGGCGGCTTCCTTCCAGAACTTGGTCCAGGAGCTTGGCCCTGCCCTACAGGCCCTGCGAGCCGGCGCCGGATGCCTCGACGCGCAGCCTCCGCTCGACTTCACCCAGGCGGGAGTGGAGGCAGGGCCGAGGTTGTTCACGACCAACTGCCTGACCAACGCGCTGACCGTGGCCGGCCTGGCGACCGTGGAGGCCGGGGATCCAGAGGAAGGCGCGGCGATGATGCTCGACGCCATGCAGGTCGGTCGCGACTACCAGCGCGCCCCCCTGATCATCACCCAGCTGATCGGGGTCGACCAGCTGGTGTCGCGCTCCCTGGAGGCCTTCGGCGAGCACCAGGGGATAGGACAACTCGCGCCGCCGGCGCTCGCTCTGCTTGATGCAGGGATCCTACGCCTGCTGAATAGCGTTCCCCCGGCGCCTGATTTTCGCGGAGAGCTCGTGCTGTTCATAGAAGCCGCCAAGCAAGCCGGCTTCGTGGTTCGAGGCAGGCTGAGCCGCGGCTTCCTTGAGCTTGCCGAGCTCATCGAAGGCTCGAGGGATCAGCCGTTGCTGTCGCTCTACACCGACCTCACCGAGCTGAAGCGCCAGAGCGCCGACACCTCGGTGCTCCACCGCGTCAGCTCGTTGTACGCCAGCTCTGTGGTCAGCCACCGGCTCGGCCTCGTGCGGCTGCAAATGCTGCACTACGCGATCCGCGTCGCGCGTGGCCTGGAGCCGATGCCCTTCCGGGACCCCTTTGGCGAAGAGCTGCAGGCGACCGTCGACGGAGATCACCTGGTGCTTCGGGTCGAGAACCCGACCAGCCCGAAATACCCGTTTGTGAAGCGCTACCACAGGTAGTCCCTGACGAAGGACCGCCTGCCCGCCAGGCGAACACGCTCGATTTGGCCCTGGCCCCCCGGTCCACTAGCCTGGGCGCCATGCATCTCCCCCGCCGCCAAGTCCTGCGCGCAAGCGCCGGCCTCCTTGGAGCCGGCCTCGCCGGCTGCCAGAGCACGCCCTCCTCCGGACGCTCCTCTGCCCCCATGCTGACCTCCGGAGCGACGGTCCTCTTCCAGGGCGACTCGATCACCGACTCGGGTCGCAGCCGAGAGACCGCCGACCAGCCCAACGATCCCGCGGCCCTTGGCGGGGGCTACGCCTGGCTCGCCGCGGCGGGCCTGCTCACCAGCCACCAGGACCTCGGGCTCTCGGTCTACAACCGCGGCATCAGCGGCAACAAGGTTCACCAGCTGGCTGCCCGCTGGGACAATGACTGCTTCAGCCTGCAGCCCGATGTGCTCAGCATCCTGATCGGCGTCAACGACATCTGGCACTCGCGCGGCGGCAACTACGACGGCACCGTGGAGGTGTACGAGCGCGACTACGACGCGCTCCTCGGGCGCACCACCAAGGCCCTACCCAAGGTGCGGCTCGTGGTCTGCGAGCCCTTCATCCTGCCCTGCGGCGCGGTCGATGACAGCTGGCAGCCCGAGTTCGACACCTACCGCGCTGCCGCCAGGCGCGTGGCCGACGCCCACGGGGCTGCCTGGGTTGGCTTTCACACGATGTTCGAACAGGCTCGCGAGATCGCCCCGGCGGAGACCTGGGCCCGGGACGGGGTGCACCCCACCCAGGCGGGCTCTGCGCTGATGGCCCAGGAGTGGCTGCGGGTGGTCACCGGCTAGAGGTCCGGCCGAAAACACCGCGCGGGCGAGGTGCGGGCGATTCGACTCGAATCAAGGCGCCGGAATCCGTGCATGGTCGGCTCCATTCGCGGATTCTGGCAACGCAGAGTCGGGTCGAATCAGCCGTGCCTCGCCTGCGCGGGGTTTTCGGCCGGGCCTCTAGACCGGATCCCCGCTGCGGGAGATTTTTTTGGGATCCTGGTCACGGGGCCCGCGCGAGCGACTCCAGTCCCCCATGACCAGCGCCCAAACCAGCAGCCAGCCCATCGACCCGTCCGTGCTCCTTGCCCAGCGCGGCTGGCTCGCGCGCGTCGCTAGGGAGCTCGTCTCGGACGCACACCTGCGGGAGGACCTGGTGCAGGACACCCTGTGTGCGGCGCTGCAGTCTCCGCCCCGAGCAGAGAGCACCGGCGTGCTGCGAGCCTGGCTGGGACGCGTGCTGCGGCACCGTGCCGGGAACGTCCAGCGCCGAGGCAGCCTCGGGAGATGGCATGAACAGGATCGCTCACGGCTCCTTGCCCCGCGCATCGACGAACGCCTGGAGCTTGAGGGGCGGCTCACGCGCGCCATCGCGGCGCTGCGACAAAGCCGCCAGGAGGCCGTGGTCCTGCGCTTCTTGGAAGAACTCAGCCCTAGGGACATCGCAACTCGTCTGGGCATCTCGGAACTGGCCGTTCGCCAACGGGTCTCCCGCGGGCTCGCCGACCTGCGCGCCGAGCTAGACGCCGGCTCCACGGAACCCGGCGAATGGCGCGCGACCTGCATCGGGCTCCTTCAGCCCTCGCGGCCCTGGCGCCTGCCCTTCGGCCTCGACCCGCGTCTCGCTCTCCTCAGCGCCGCCGCTGCGTTGGTGCCCGTGACGGTCTGGGGGCAAACCGGCACCCCGCCCATCGCCCTGGAGGCGATTGCGGGCGCTGCGTCGGCTTCGATGCAACCCCACCCGCGGCGGATCAGTCCCTCGCCCACCCAGAGTGGTGAGGCGGCGCACATCGCCCACAGCGCGCAGCAGGAACCCGATGATCCGACTGCCGCCGAAGGCACCCCGCTGCCGGCCGCCATCGATGCCTACCTCGAACCCCTGGTGGACAGCGGCCTCTTTTCCGGGACCGTGCTCGTCGCCCAAGGCGACGAAGTGCTGCACGAGGGAGCCTATGGCTTCGCTCACATCGAGCAGAGCAGAGCGGTCGAGATCGACACGGGCTTCAAGCTGATGTCGGTGACCAAAGCTCTCACAGCGCTGGCGGTCATGCGGCTGCACGAGGAGTTGGGCGAGAATCTCCTCGATCGCCCCGTCGTCGACCTTTTGAACCCTTGGCCGGAGGAATGGGACGGCGTGACGGTGCGCCACCTGCTGCAGCACACCTCCGGCATCCCCAACTTCGAGGTGGCTCTTGGCGCCGAGGCACGTAGTACCGGCAAGCTCGGCTTCGAGCTCTGGCCCGACGCCCTCGAGAAGATCCAGGAGCGCTCGCTGCGATCCCAGCCCGGCGAGCAGTTCGCGTACAGCAACGCTAATTTTGTGCTGTTGGCAACCATCCTCGACGCCAACGCCCATCTGGGCTTCCAGGATTACCTGGAGCAGTCGATCTTCCGCCTCGCGAACATGTGGCACACAACCCACGATGACGGTAGCCAGGCGCCCGGCCTGGCTACCGGCTACTTCCGCGGGCGCAACGGCGAGCCTGACCCGAGCGAGCAGGACATGTCGGTGATCCTCGGGGCGGGTGACCTGATCTCGACGGTCCACGACCTCTACGCCCTCGATCGGGCCCTGGCCAACGGCGACCTGCTCCAGCCCGCAAGCTTTGAGGAAATGACCGTCCCCGGCAACGCCCGTGGATCCTACGGCCTCGGCTGGCAACTCGCTTCGATCGCGGGCCAGGCCTGCGTTTACCACACGGGCGGAAGCAACGGCTACGTGGCCAACTTCCTGCGCTTCCCCGCAGCCGATGCCTGCATTGTCGTGCTCTCCAACTTCGCCTTCGCACCAACCGGACGGATCGGCAATGACCTGGCCGCCCTGCTCTTTGATGCCAAGGTCACCCTTCCACAGGTGAGCGCACCGAGCACGCTGGAGCGCTGCTGCGGCGTGTATGCCTCGCCCGAACGCCCGGACCAACCGGCGCTCATCGAACGCTCCGGAGACACCCTGATGTGGTTCCCGGTCAATGATGGCACCCATCGCGTGGGCGGCAACCTACTCATGCCTCTTGGTAGCGGGCGCTTCGCTGTGCCGCACTCCGCGGAGATCCTGGAGTTCGCGCTCGATGCGGAAAACGAAGAGCCCAGCCCCTTGGTCCTGATCAGCCACGGGGCCACGGATTCGAGCATGGTCCGCCTCTCCGATCCCGCCGATGCATGGTATGGCGCCCAGCGGCACTACAAAGTCACGCCCCGGATGGGCTCCGCGGTCAGCATCGAGCGCGATGAGTTCGGAATTCTGCACCTGGTCGTTCGAGACGGCTGGCCCCCCTCCACCGAGGTCATCCCACTGACCAGCAACCTTGGCCTAGCCCGGGTGTTCGCCGGCGGAGGCTCGACCTTCCGGCTGGAGCGCAACGCTTCCGGCGAGGTCACTGGGTTTCTCTGGCGCGACCTGTCGAACGTCGATTTCGTAGGAAGAACGAGCCGTTAGCGAGGATCCGAACAAGCTGAACTGCGCTCCGGGGGCTGGCTTTCTATGGCTCCCTGGGTCGAAGGCGATCTTGGGAAGCGCGGGGCAGCCGCCCGTCCCCGGACAGACACTCTGGAGATCGCCCTCGGCGACTGCACCGGCCCCCGATTGGCCAGTAGCCTCTTGGGATGACCCTCAGCTCTGCGTCCATCCTCTGCGCTCTCTTGCCCCCGTTGGCAACCGCAACTTCGTTCCAGGAACTGGAGCCCCTTGTTGGAGGCGCAGCCCGCATCGCCGCCTGGGAGGAGCACAGGTCCTTGACGGCGGCCATGCCGTCCTCGATGCCTTCCTGGCGCCCGATCGGTCCGAAGAACTGTGGCGGGCGCATCGAGGCCGTGGATTCGCCGGCGGGCAAGCCCAGCGTGATCTACGCGGGGGTGGGATCCGGCGGCGTTTGGAAGTCCACCAACGGCGGCCTCGCCTGGGAGCACGTGTTCGCCCGTGAGTCCACTTTTGCCGTAGGCGACGTAACCGTCGACCCGAGCCGCGGCGAGACCGTTTGGGTGGGCACGGGTGAGGCTCACCTCGGGGGGAAGTCCTACGATGGAACGGGCGTCTTTCGCTCAGGAGACGGCGGCGCCACCTGGACGAACATGGGGCTCGTCGACAGCGCGCGCATCGCCAAGGTGCTGGTGGATCCGCGGGACTCGGGCGCGGTGTGCGTGGCGGTGATGGGGCCGCGTAGCGGTGCACATCAAGGGCGCGGCGTGCACCTGAGCCTCGATGGAGGCGTCAGTTGGAAGCACACCCTGTTCGCCGGCGAACAGGTCGGCATCATCGACCTAGTCCGGGACCCCTTTGACCCGGATCGGCTTTGGGCCGCGGCATGGGATCGCTCGCGGGCCGGCGAGGGCGGCGTCTTCCGGAGCACCGATGGGGGCCGCACATGGGTACGCCTCGGGGGCGGGCTCCTGGAGGGCAAAGACCTTGGGCGAGTGGCTGTGGCGGCATCGGCCTCCGAAGAGGGAGTGGTCTATGCGCTGATGGTGGATCACTCGCCCCCGGGGGAGGGACGCTACGACGTGGGCGGGGCGCTCTATCGCTCCAATGACGGTGGCGCGAGCTGGGCACGCACATCCAAGGACTACGTGGACACCTACGTGGGCTGGGATTTCTGCGACGTCATGGTCGCGCCCGACAACGCGGACCAGGTCTACGTGTGCGGCTTTCGCCTGATGGTCTCGTCCAATGGTGGCGCGTCCTTCGAGCGCGGAGGCGAGAAGGTCTTCCGACTGCTCGAACACCCGGGGCGCGGAATGCACCTCGACATGCACGACCTGTGGATCGATCCCTCGAATCCCGATCGCATTCTCCTGGGTACGGACGGCGGCTTGTACGTATCGATGGACCGTGCCAAGAGTTGGCTGCACCTGAACAACCTACCGATCGCCGAGTTCTACACGGTGCACCTGGCCGAGGGGGACCCGTTCAGCATCTGGGGGGGCACCCAGGACAACGCTTCCCTCATGGCACCCGGGAACGCCAGCCTCGATGGCTTCACGTCAGACGACTGGAGCTACGTCTACTTGGATCCCTGGGACGGTGGCGACGGCTTTGCGACGTTCCCCGATCCGAGCGGCGATGGAACGGTCTACTACGAGCACCAAAACGGCGACATGCGTCGCAAGCTCCCCGGCGCGCCTCTGCGCTGGGGCAAGGGGTCTGGCAAACGCATCACCCCAAAGGCGAAGGGCGCAGCCGATCAGCTGCGCTTCGCATGGAACACGCCGTTGTTCCCCTCGCAGCACGCCGCCAATACCCTCTACTGCGCTGCCCAGTACGTCTTCCGCTCGGGCGACCGCGGGGACAGTTGGAGGGCGATCAGCGCAGACCTGACCAGGGGCTCTGGGGCCGTCACCGCGCTGTCCGAGTCCCCCCTGAACAAAGATCGACTCGCCGCGGGCGCGGGCCGTGGACGCCTATCGCTTACGGATGACGGCGGAGCCACTTGGTCCCACGCTGGGGAAGGACTACCGCGTAAGGAGCTCCTGCGCGTAGAGCTGTCGCGTCACTCGGAAGACCGCCTCTTCGTCTGCCTCTCCGGGACCGCTTCAGGGGATTGCCGCCCCTACATCTACGGGTCGATCGACTTCGGCAAGAGCTGGTCGTGGATCGGAAAAGGACTCCCGGCAGCCGCGGTGAACGTGGTGATCGAAGGACCGCGAGAAGACGGCGAACTCTACGCGGGCACCGACTTGGGTGTCTATCGGTCCTCGGACGGCGGCCGTACTTGGACCTCGCTATCGAAGGGTCTCCCCACGGCCCCCGTCCTAGATCTTGAGCTCCACCCCGGCACGTCCACGCTCGTCGCCGTCACCCACGGTCTGAGCGCATTCGCCCTGGCCCTCCCTACGGACTAGCCGGACGGCTTCCCGGCGGCATCCCCCGAACCAAGGCAGTAGACTGCAGGTCGAGCTCGCAGCCGCCCAGCGGCGCCCGCTACTTCGGCGCTCGCCGCGAGGCGGACACGCGACATTCACATTCCCTCGGCGAGCAATTGCTGGTTCCCCGCCGGCCAACTCCCGCGCATCGTCGAGATCCAGGTCCACCAATCGCTGTAGCCCATGAAACTCCTCGCCTTCGGCGCATCCACCAGCAGCACCTCGATCAACCGCCAGCTCGCCGTGTATGCGGCTGGACTGGTGGAGGGCGCGCAAGTCACCGATCTCGACCTGAGCAGGTATTCACTGCCGCTGTACAGCAGCGATGAGGAGTCCGCCAGCGGGCCCCCGCCGGATGCTCAAGCCTTCCTGAATGCGATCCGGTCCCACGACGGCGTCGTCGTCTCCCTCGCCGAACACAACAGCTCGTACGCTGCCGCCTTCAAAAACCTCTACGACTGGTCCTCACGGATCGACGCCAAGGTCTGGGGAGGCAAACCCATGTTGCTCCTGGCGGCTTCGCCAGGAGGACGTGGGGGCGCCAGCGTTCTGGCGGCCGCAGAAGCCACCTTTCCGCGCATGGGAGCCGTGCTTGCCGGCACCTTCCGCCTGCCAAAATTCCACGACAACTTCACACCCGCCGGGATTCAAGACGCAAGCCTTCAAGCGGCCTTGAACAAGGCTGTCGCGGCGTTCCAGGCTGCGCTGAGCAGCTAGTCGCCCCCTAGGCCAGGCGCCCATGCCCCCCCTGACTTCACTGATCCTGGCCTTCGCTGGCCCTTCGACCCCAGCGTTCCAGGAGCCGGCCAGCCCCCCGAACGTGGTCGTGCTGTATGCCGATGACTTGGGCTATGGAGATCTCTCGATCCTGAACTCCGAGTCCAAGATTCCGACGCCGCATCTGGACCAGCTCGCCAAGGAAGGGCTGACCCTGCGCGATGGGCATTCCTCGTCGGGCATCTGCTCCCCCAGCCGCTACGCGCTTCTCACCGGACGCTACCACTGGCGTGACTTCCACGGAATCGTGGGCGTGTACGGCCCCTCGAAGTTCGAGGCAGAGCGCCTGACACTGCCGGAGATGCTGCAGGGCAAGGGCTACGCCACAGCCTGCATTGGCAAGTGGCACCTGGGCTGGGACTGGGGCGCGCTGCGCCGCAAGGACGTTGGGCCACGCACGGTGGACGGTAGGCCGGTGCTAGGACCGGAGGCATTTGACTGGAGTCAGCCGATCCCGGACGGCCCACTGGCCCACGGCTTCGATCACTACTTCGGCGACTCGGTGATCAATTTTCCGCCCTACACCTGGATCGAGGATGATCGCGTGGTGGAGGCGCCGGACGCGCTGATGGACAGCAAGACCTGGAAGCCCCTGCGCGAGGGCAACTGGGAGTGCCGGCCAGGCGCCATGGTCACGGGCTGGGATCCCTACGCGAACCTGTCCACGTTGACCGAGCGCGCAGTGGCCTACGTCGAGGGTCGCGCAGAGCAGGCCCAGCCCTTCTTCCTCTACGTCCCATTCCCTTCGCCCCATGCTCCGATCCTTCCATCGGAGGAGTTCACCGCTGTGTCCAAGGCCGGGGCCTACGGGGACTACGTGGCCCAAACGGACGCGGCCTGCGGCGCGATCCTCGCCGCCCTCGGAAGCGCTGGACTCGCCTCGAACACCCTGGTGATCTTTAGCTCCGACAACGGCCCAGAGCACTATGCCTATGCCCGCGACAAGGATCTCGAGCACTGGTCCTCCGAGCCATTCCGGGGCCTGAAGCGAGACATCTACGAGGGCGGCCACCATGTGCCCTTCCTTGTGCGCTGGCCAGGCAGAATCGAGCCCGGCTCCGAGACACACGCATTGGTGTCCCAGGTCGACCTGATGGCTACGCTGGCGTCGATTGTCGGGGCGGAGCTACCAGCTGATGCGGCCGAGGACTCCCACGACCTGCTTCCCCTCTGGCTGGGCCAGACCGAGGCGGTGCGCAGCAGCCACGTGCACAACACCTATGCCAACAAGTACGCGTTCCGGCAGGGGCCCTGGCTGCTGGTCGACGCCAAGAATGGCTACACGTCCAAGCGCAATCCCGGCTGGGAAGAACGACGCGGAATCGAGCCCGACGGGGACGAGCTCGCCGAGCTCTACCACCTAGGTGAGGATCCTGGGCAGCGCCAAGACCTGGCGGCAGGCAAGCCCGAACGAGTGGCGGCAATGCGGGCCGAGCTGCAGCGCCTGCGCGACGCTGGCTTCTCGGCGCCCCGACTGGCCAAGCGGGAACGCTAGCAGCCCTTCCGCTATCGGCGCCGGTGGACGGACTCCAGCGATCGAACGCGGCATCCCCCCTTTGGCAAGTGCATCCGGAACTCCGTTCCCAACAACACCAAAGGCCGACTTTGCGGACCAAGAGCCGCGGCGCGCAGCCCGTTGCCGGAGCATGGGCCTATCGCTCCCCGCCACCTCTATCTGATCAAGCACGCCGTCGGCGGCACGGACTTGGCCGAGGATTGGGATCCGGATCGCGGCCCCCAGATTCAGGCCTTGGAAACCCTCGTCGGCCGAGCTCTGGACGCCCTCGAGGCACAGGGCTTGAGGCCCACGGTGCGCGCTGTGTTCTGGCAGCAGGGAGAGACCGATTCCATCGTCGAGGCGAAGGCGAACAGCTACGAGGAACGCCTCGTGGCTTTCATCGCCCACCTGCGTCGCAGGCTCGCGTTCTTTTCCCCTGACCAAAGCCCCGCCAACATTCGTTTCGTTCTCGGCCAGGTCATCCCCGATTGGACTGTTGGCTCAAAGGCCCACAGCTCCTACCCCTACCGCGACACGATTCGTGCGGCACAGCTCGCTGCTTCGCTGCGCGTCCCCAATGCCGTAGCCGTGCCCACCGACCCCTCGTTCGAGACCCATGCCTCGACCCAGGACGGTTACCGCGATGAAGACAACATACACTTCAATGAAGCAGGCCTGACCAAGCTCGGAGAACACATGGCCGCTGCGTACCTGGCAGGACAGCTTGCCGAGCCACCGCGACGCTAGCGTCGGCGCAAGGTTGTTCCGCCGGGGGTGCGGTACTGGCTAGCTGCCTCTCTCGACGTGGTCCTTGAGGCGGTTGGCGGCGCTTGCCAGGTGACGAACATGACGGCTTACCCACCGGTCGCACACGCGCTGAATCGGCACCGGGTTGAGGTGGTTCCAGCGCAGGCGCCCCTCGCGGCGCACCGTGAGAAGGCCCGCGGCCTCCAGGCAATCTAGATGCTTCATCACTCCCGTGCGGCCAAGCCCGCCGTGATCGGCCTTGGCGAAGAAGGCGCAAACGTCGCCCGTGGTGGCGGGTCCCTGAGCCAATCGGTCGAGGATCGACCGACGGGTCGGATCCGCCAGGGCCTTCCAAACGAGGTCTTCCGCCTGGCTCACTGGGGCTGTTCGTTTTCCACGAGGGCCTTGAGACCCTTGTCGAGCAGGAGCTGCCAGCCACCCTCCATATCGGGGAGCATCGCCTCGTTGATATGACCATGCATGGAGTTGGTCATCCGGACACGGGTGGTGCCCTGCACCTCTTCGAGTTCGATGTACAGGTACGTTTGGCAGGGACCGCCAAAGGGGGGAGCGATGGCGCCCGCTAGGTTGATGGAGGTTCCGGGCACAATCGCGATCACGGTGAACCACAGCAGACTGCCCCCTTCGGGGCTGGATTCCACCAGCTGCCCGCCGGCATGGGGTTCCAACGACACCGTCGATCCGCCAGGCACGCAGCGCAGGTCAGCGACCCACCAGGCATCCGGGCGCTCGATCAGGGCCTTCCATACGGCCTCCTTGGGGGCGTGAATGACGACTTCGAGTTCGATGCGAGCGGCGCTCGCTTCCAGGATCTTGGCGGCTGCGGGTGTCATAGGGGCTCCTCGTTTATGTCACCATAGGGTGACATTTTGATTCCGTCAAACCCCGAGAGCCCGGCTCCAACCCAGTGCAGGCCCCGGCGGGCCCTGCCAAGGCGCCTATCCCATGCGCACGGCCGTGCCGTAGGCCAGGATCTCGGACATGCCCTGCATCACGTTGGAGGTCGTGAACCGCACGTTGATGACAGCATCCGCCCCCAGCCGGGTCGCCTCCTCGCACATGCGCTGCGTAGCCAGCTTGCGTGCCTCCTCAAACATCTCCGTGTAACCCTTCACCTCGCCTCCGACGATGGTCTTGAGCCCGGCCATGATGTCGCGTCCGATGTGCTTGGACTGAACGACGGTCCCCGAGACGGTGCCGAGGTAGGTGTTGATCGTGGCCTGGCCTTCCAGGTTGGGTGAGGTGATGACTAGCATGGGACTTGTTCTTGGGTTCGAGGACGCGATTGTGGGTACGACGCCATGGCACAAGAATTCTGCCCATCTGCAACATTCGGCCTCGCCCGCGCCTTGGGGTGAAGGCCGGTCCAGGAACTGAACCTGCAGCGCTTCTACTCCCGAAACCGCCCCAACCTTTCCATAGGGGCCGTAAGGAGACTCGAGCCCAGGCGGAGACCACACGAAATGCAACGTGCCCCCATCGAGCCAGTTGGCCAGATGGGGGCACGCGTCAAGCGTCAGGCGGGCGACCCATTGGGACACGGGCCAACCGTCCTGCCGAATCCATCTATTTCATTGGAACAGGATTTCGATCGCATCGGTGAAGTTGGACGTAGCCCCTTGGCCCGGAATGAAGTCCCGATACCAAGCTTGGAAGTTCCAGGTTTGACCCGCGAGGATTGTCACGTCGCCAGCACCCGTCGGCGTTTGGCCGAGATCCAGCGCCAGCTCGAACTCACCACTGGTCCCAGTGTTCTGGAACTCGCCCGGAGCGTCATAGCGACCGATGTCACCGATGATGCACAGGTTGCCCTGGGAGTTGCCGGGGCTGGAGATGAATCCTTGGGTCACGCTGACGATGAAGATGCCCAGCTGATTTTGAGGCATGTCCACCGCGCGCAGGGTCAGGTTGTTGTTCATTGCAACCGAACTACCCATGGCGAAAAGCCGGCTAGGCATGCCGGTCGTGTTGAGCTCAGCGGGCGTGCAATACCGAGTGCCGATGGAGGTTCCACTTCCATCAGATACCGCCACAAGCGAGTTTGCCATCAGGAGAGCGCCGTCCCCGGTCGCGTTCCAGAAGGTCGAGAAGCAGTCGTTGGAAGGCGGGTATAGCCCCAAATCAATGCGATTGGCCATCGCCCCTTGCGCGACGAGGATCGCACCGTCATCCCACTGCGCAACAACGTTCCCTTGCTCGAGCCCCGTGGTGGGAAACGGTCGGAACGCTGCCGTCGCTGTTAGCGAAGAGACCCCCTGCATGGACGGGTGGGACGGGACCAGTACCTGCCCCAACGACGCGGTCGTAGTGCTGTGGCCCAACCCGGTGCTGATGACCTCGTAGCCCCCAGTCTTCCACCTCCCACCAATCTGCAGATCGACGTTGAGACTGGTCATGGCGAAGACAGCAGCTACGACACCACCGCCGGAGTCGACATAGTCGGCCAGCACATCGCCGAACTCATCGGGGTCCTGATATTTGAGGTTGGAGTACGTCAGGATCGCGTCGAATTCCTGAAGCTCCAACAGGCTGGGAGTCCCACTGAAGGCGCTGATGACGTCCACGCTATCGAAGAGGCCTGTGGCGGTGAGCTTTTCCTGAACGTCGACGAAACGGCAGTCGCTGATGGTCCCACTGGGTGACGCTACGATTGCGACGCTGGGCCCTTGGGCGAGAGCGACGCCGGTGATGAGAAGCGCGGGGATGATCTGAAAGGTTGCCTTGATCACGATGAGGGAGAGGTGAAAGAGGGGATGGGCTGGTGAGGGACTCGGAAGCGATAGGTCCCTCAAGCTGGATGGCTACAACAGCCAACATGGGAGACTACGGAATTCGAATTGGACGACGCTCTGTGACTGCGACACAGCTAGTCGGAGGAGATATATACCGCGGGGCTGGATGCGAGGGGTGACGGTCGTTCGGAGAGTGTGGCCTGACCCGAATTGGGAGCCCAGTGCCTATGTGATCCGGACCGTTGAGTTCGGTGCTGGTCGTCGGGACGCCAAGGTCTGCGGGGAGTGCTCCTCAGTCACATCACCTCCACCGAAACCGGGTCACCAAGGGCATGGATTCGCCATCGAATTCGCGCGCCGGCAAGGAAGCGTTCAATCCAGAAGCCTACTTGCGCCGGAAGAGCCACAGGAAGTCGCCGGTCTCTTCGGGGTCCGCGGTGATCGCCCGAGATTCTGCACGCTTGTCACGGTAAATGCCGATCAGGCGTCTGTACTCCTCGGACCTCTCGTACTCCTCTTGGGCAGCTTCCCCCTCCAAGGATCGCCGGTGCTTACTCAGCTCAGCGTAGGCAGCTTCGGATTCTGCGGCGAGGGTCTCTGCCAACGCAAGCTCCTCGGCTGTGGGCTCCCTGAGAGGACCGGTGAGCCATTTGGAGCGAGCACCCATCAGTAGGTCGAGGTCACCATCTCGGTCGTAGTCGACGACCTCGATGTGGTAGGACGATCCGGGGCCGATGGGCTGCCCGTCCACAGCCTCCACCATTTTGACCTGCTTCGAGCCGGCTTCACCCGGCAGGGGGGCGACCAAGATTTCGATCCCATCGAACTGCGGGGAGCCTTCGCTACCCACGTTCTCCAGTAGGTAAACCCCGCCGTAGATCGTCCCGATCAAGATGTCGAAGAGACCGTCCCCGTTCCAATCCGCCACCCGGGGGGTGCCCATCCCAAACTCGAAAGCGACCGCTTCCCCGCCAGCTTGAATGACCTGGTTGGTCTCAGCGTAGTTGGGCTCGGTGGAGCTTCCCACGTTGATGGAAAGAAAGAGCTGGCCACTGCGATATCCCCCCAGCAGGAAGTCCTGGTCTCCGTCGTTGTCCCAGTCCACGGCGGCCACGGAAGAGAGGTGCCCCTCAGTCCCGGTGCGCTTGGTTTCATCCCATTCCTCGGTCTCGAAATTCCAAAACTCACTGATCAGAACCGCATTGCCATCTTTGCCCACGAGCTCGCTGGGCTCCTCGAAGCCCCCCGCGCCCCGAGCGCTCCATTGCGGCACTCCGCTGAAGCTGCCGAAGAGTGCGTCCTTGGTTCCGTCTCCATTGAGGTCCACAAACTGTGGACTGGCGCCCACGCATCACCAGTTCGAGGTTCGGATCGGTTCGCCTGAATGCCCCAAGAATCTCTCCGGGGGCCCCCATGCGCGGTCTCCATCTCCGGATGCGTTCAGGTCACGATGCACGACCAAGCGCCCCATGAGGCTCCCGAGGACGAGCTCTTCTCGACCGTCACCATCTAGATCGTGGAGCGCAGGTGATAGGAACCGGGTCTTTCCGTCTGCGTTCAGGAAATCATCCTGAGCCATCACTCGCACCGGTGCCTCGAACAAGTCCGCTGCGGCGCCATTCGAAGCCGGAATCCGCACCGAGAGGGTCTTCTTTGCGGGCGGGTTGCAGTACTCGCTTGTACAGGCCTGATAGTTGATCGTGACGTCGATCGCCTCGCCACGGGCCACGTCTTTCACGCTTACCCTGCGGGAGTAGGCCACCCTGCCCTCGTGGATCGTTGACCCGGAGGATTCGCCCTCCGGCCCAAATGGCCGAAGCCAATCGCCAACCGCCTCAGCCCCGTCGGGGAGCGTCATCTCAAGGCTTGTTTCCACCTCGGACCCCTCGCCGACGTCGCCGTAGGTATGCCATCCCTCCTCGATGTCAAACGCAATGGAGAGCGTGAAGAGACCAGGCTCCTCAGCCACGGGTTCAATGGCCCCATCGATCGTGACAACTCCCTGTGGAGCTGCGATGACTGCGGGGGTGAGCCAACTCGCGCCCACGAGGGCGGCAATTGCGAAGAGCTTGGTCATAGGAAGCAGTGAGGGCTGCTATGCCGGGAGACGTCGTACCGAGACAGGGTTTCTAAGTACCCCATCATCCTGGCCCCTGCAAGCGTTTCAGACTTCGCCCTTCCGCTCCACTTCCCGATTCGATCAACAGCGATGCGGGATTCACTCGCGAGCCGAGCTGCCCGATCTGGAAGGAGTCGAAAAATCCAAAAAAGCCACTTGCGCTCTACCTACCCAAAGGTAGGCGTCAAGAACGGTGCATCGCCACCCGATCCGGCTCCTCCCACGAGCATTGAATGCAGGCTCAGGCAGCCCTGGAACGGCAAGGCGTCGACACCCCGCGGAGTGTGATCATCCTGAACCTACGCACAGCGAAGGTTTCGCGAGCACAAGGTCAGAGCATCAGGTTGCGTGAAGTGGAGCGCGAGAACGCCCGCCTCAAGTGCTTGGCGGGAGACCAAACCTCGGGTGACCAAATCCTGCGAGGCCCGCGGGGCTGCTCAGCCAGACAATGCCTTCCCCGGCCTATGGGATGGGGCCTCGCCCCAGCAGACGGAACCCACATGCCGTCGTATGGGCTCCTACCTTCCTAGCGCTTTCACCGAGCTCTGGGCGCAAGCACGACGGGCGCATCTTCGCCCTCCCCAACGACGATCCGTTGCCGCATGGGTTCGATGCTGCGACCCTTGATCAGCAGTTCGTACGTGCCGAGCGGGACCCGATTGGTCGCGATCGCGAGCTCCCCCAACAGGACGCCGCGCTGGTCATCTTGGGGAGCCTCCACGTCGGGCCAGTGCCAGCTCAGGGGCACTTCCTCCCCCGTTTCGACGCTCACCAGCTTGGGCCGCACCCAGTCGGGCCGGCGCACCAGCTCCAGCGTGCGCTGGCCCCAGGGCTCGTCCTCGAGCCTGTAGCGCGGCGGAGGAAGATCCAGCGCGCCGAGCGGGCTCTTCACCTGCAGGCTCAAGCTCGCCCCGCGCTTGGGCCGGATGCGTATCGCCTTGCTCTTCTTGCGCAGATCTACCGACAGCCGATAGGCCGCGAATTCCGGATCCACCCGGGAGTCGAAGGCGCACTCGGCGGGGAAGAGGCCGTTTGCAGTGACCTGATAGACGCCAGGCGGAAGCTGAATGCCCCGATGGATCATGTCCTTCGAGGCGTAGTCGACAGGCAAGCCGGTTTCGACCGATTCGATCCAAAGGCCGTAGTCCCTCCACTTGGACGCTTCTTCCGGCAGGGCAAGATCGATCCGCAGGGTGCGCTCCTCTCCGGCGGGTTCTAGCTGTAGCTCCACCCGCTGGGGCGTGTTGCCCACGAGCGCCCGGAACTCCCGCTGCGCCACCGGGTGGGGAGCATCCAATGCCGTCGCCATCAGTCGGGCACCCACGGGCACCTGGTAGGTGGAGGCATACTCCGTCCACCCGTGTTGGGAGAGCTGCACCCAGAACGGCCAACCCGAGCCATCATCGACTTCGACGTGCAGCGCACGGTCAGCCTCGCCGTGCGTCAGCACGGCCCCATCGGGACCGGCAACCGACAGCTCTACGAGCCGGGTCTCCTGAACGGGCGAACAGGCCAGGAGGGACCCTGCTAGGGCAAGAATAAGCACGTGGGCGCAACGCATCGTCTGGATCCAGGTTCACTAGAAAGCCCTACGGGGGCGGGAATCCATCTTGCTCGATACTAGCAAGATCGCCTTCCTGGCCGCTGGGCGGCCAGGAAGGCGATCCCGATGGAATGGGAGGGTAGATCCCCACCCCGTACCGCTTTCAGCGAACGCTACTTCCCGATGTTCTCGGGCAGGATCGGCGTCAACTGAATTCGGCCCGACACGAACCAGCGATTGAGCGGTGTCGTCGACCCACCGCTGGAATAGTTGCAGAACGTCGTCGCGTAGAGCCAAACCTTGTCGCCCTCGCGCTCGGCGGTCGTCACCTGGAACTGGTCCCAAACGTAGTGGTAGTACTCGACGGAAGCCGAGTTGGCGGATTCTCCGCGGATGTAGGCCTCACGCTTCTCGCGACGCGCCTTGTCGACGTTGATCACCATGCTCTCCCAGCCGGCGACCTTGTAGTCGGACGCCTTGAGAGTGTCGCCAGCGATCTTGAGCAGACCCTCGTCGGTCGACGCGGCCTGCGGCATCCGAACCTGATCCAGGCAATCCACGGCAAGCTTCTGCAGATACCCAATCGCCTTCTCGACCTTGGCCGCCTGGGCCACGCGGTCGGGATGGTCCTCGACCTGCATCAAGTTGTCCCAGAGCGCCGCGATCTTCACGCCGTTCTGGTATTTGCGCAGGCGGTTCAGGTTTCCGTCGAAGTTGCCCTGCCCCAGAATCCGGTTCTGCACCTGATCCCGGTCCGCCGGGTCGATCTCCAGGATCCCGTCGCAGTACTCATCCACGCGGAAGGCGTCGCTGTAGCACTTGTCGCGCATGCCCGACTCCATCTCGTTCAGGTAGCGCGGCCAGGTGTGAGCCACCATGTTCAGGATGCTGCTCACGGTCTGCTGATTCGCTGCCGAGTTGCCCTGAAGGCCCTGCACAAATGCGAGGTCTGCGGGGAGCTCGTTGTTGCGCCAGTTGGCAATCTGGTTCACCCACAGCGTCACCTCGTCCTCGGTGAGCGGCAGCTCCGGCTGCACCGGCAGCTTCTTGCGGTCGTACTTGGCCCGCATCACTTCTAGCTTCGCGAGCACCTCGGGCAGCCCCGCTTCATCCTGGGCGAGCTTGGCGAGTGCACCCTCGTAGAGGTTTCGGAAGTTGGCCAGGTTCCCCGTGACGATGGTCACGTTTTCATCGCCGGTCGGGAACGCGGCGAGGCGCTCGGTAAAGCCCTCGATCTCCTTTGCCACCGACTTGCGACGGAAGTCGTCCTTCATGTGGGCGACGCTCAGCATCTGCAGGTTCTCGTAGGCAGCGTTGATCTCCTTGTTGAGCTGACGCAGCTTCTCCAGGTCGTAGCCCTGGGCCGGCTTCGGGGGGGGCGTCCCCGCACGGGCCTTCGTCTGGATCTTCTCTACGATGGCTCCATAGCGCTGAACCGCATCCTTGTAGTGCGTCGTCGTCTTGTCGTAGGCCGCCTTCAGGCGCTTGGCGGCGTAGTTGAGATCGTTGATGTAGCGATTGGCGGTCTCCACATCCCCTTCCTTGAGGGAGGGCTCGAGCTTCTCGTATTTCTCGATGCGCGTCAGCGCCTGTTTGACGAGTTGATCCTGAGCCTGGGACGCCGAGGACGTCAGGAAAAGAAAAGAGACAAGGAAGAGCAGGAAGATACGCACGGCGAAATGAGTGGAGGGTTTGGTTCGGGGATGGGGATCCGGAGAGCGCCCGAAGGGGCGCCCATTGTGGACCAAGGGGAATCCACGGGCGGAGCCCAGGATCTGTTTTGTCGGGTTGGGATCGGCAGCACTTGAGGGCTCATCTTGCCGCCCCCCATCCGGCGCCCAGAGCGCCTGCCCATGGACCGAACTCGGGCCTGCGGATACCGTTGGCACCCATGCGCACCCTCCTGATGCTGATCCTGGCCCTGATCGCCACGGCCGTCCCGGCCCTCGCCGAGGCCAGTGCCTCAGGAGAGAACACCGCGCTGATCCAAAATGACGCGGTCATCGCCGGCATCCTACTGGCCATGCTCGCGGCCATTTTCTGGACCTCGAACCACGGCGGCCCCCTCTGGAAGAAGTTCTACACGGTGCTGCCGATGCTGCTGCTGTGCTACTTCCTGCCCTCGCTGCTGACCGCCTTCGACCTCGTGGATCCTGGGCACTCCAAGCTCTACTTCGTCAGTTCGCGCTACCTGCTGCCGGCCAGCCTCGTGCTGCTGACGATCAGCATCGACCTGCGCGAAGTCTTCAAGCTTGGGAACAAGGCCGTGATCATGTTCCTGACCGGTACCGTCGGGGTCGTAATCGGCGGCCCGCTTGCCATCTGGATTACGTCCTTCATCGCGCCTGAGCTGGTGGGCGGCCAGGGCCCCGAGGAGGTCTGGCGTGGTCTCGCCACTGTGGCCGGCAGCTGGATCGGCGGCGGCGCCAACCAGACCGCCATGAAGGAGATCTTCGAGCCGTCCGACAGCCTGTTCAGCGTCATGGTCGCCGTCGACGTCATCGTCGCCGAGGCCTGGATGATGCTGCTGCTGCTGGGCGTGGGGCGCGCCGCGACCATCGACAAGTGGACCGGCGCGGACGCCTCGAGCATCGAACGCCTGAAGAACACCATGGAGGCCTTCAGCAAGAAGACCGCCAAGGTCGCCACCAGCACCGACCTGATGGTCGTCCTCGGCGTCGCGTTCGGGGCTACGGCCGCCGCCCACGCCGCCGCGGACTACCTCGCACCGAGCTTCCTGGAGTGGTTCCCCGAGATGGCCAAGCGCCTGAGCCTAGGCTCCAGCTTCTTCTGGCTCATCGTGATCGCGACGACCATCGGCATCGCGCTCTCGTTCACCAGGGCCCGCAACCTGGAGGGCGTCGGCGCCTCCAAGATCGGGACCGTCTTCATCTTCATGCTGGTGGCCTCGATCGGGCTCAACATGGACATCAAGGCCGTCGTGCAGCACCCCGGACTCTTCGCCGTGGGCGGCCTGTGGATGGTGATCCACGTGGTCCTGCTAGCGGTGGTCGGCTACTTCATCAAGGCTCCGTACTTCTTCCTGGCGGTCGGCAGCAAGGCCAACATCGGCGGCGCGGCCAGCGCGCCGGTCGTCGCGGCGGCCTTCCACCCCTCCCTGGCGCCCGTGGGCGTGCTCCTCGCCGTCCTGGGCTATGCCCTGGGCACCTACGGGGCCTGGCTCTGCGCCATCCTGATGAAGGGTGTTGCGCCGGCCCTCCTGGTGATGCTGTAGGGACACCGCTACCTTGGGTGGCATGTCCACCCAGAAGCTGCCCCGTTCCGCCTACGAGCCGGCCCCCGGCGAGACCTACGTGCCGCTGACCAGCGGCCAGTCCCTCCCGGAGTTCACGGTCAAGTCGGTCCTGACCGGCATCCTGCTAGGCGTGATGTTCGGGGCCGCGAACGTCTATCTGGGGCTGAAGTCGGGGCTGACCATCAGCACCTCGATTCCCGTCGCCGTGCTGACGGTCGTGGCCTTCCGGGCGCTGGCCCGCGGCGGTCAGAAGGGAAGCCTGCTGGAGGCCAATATGTCCCAGACCGTGGGCTCGGCCAGCTCGTCGGTCGCCTCGGGTGTGCTCTTCACGACGCCCGCCCTGTTCATGTGGGGCATGGATCCGGCCTGGATGCAGCTCTCGCTCCTGGCCATGGCCGGGGGCCTGGTCGGCATCCTGTGCATGATCCCCCTACGCAGCTTCCTGATCGTCAAAGAGCACGGCAAGCTGCCCTACCCCGAGGGCATGGCCTGTGCGGAAGTGCTGGTCGCGTCCGAGGCCGGCGGCAAGCAGGCCACCCCCGTCTTCTATGGCATCGGCCTGGGCATGTTCTTCAAGCTGCTCACCGATGGCCTGAAGGCGATCCCCTCCAGCTTTGAGTTCGCCCTGGGCGCCAAGGCGAAGATCGCGGCGTCCGTGTCGCCCGCCCTCGTCGGCGTCGGCTACATCCTTGGCCTCAAGGTCTCGACGGTCATGGCCGCGGGCGGCGCGCTCTCGGCCCTGGTAATCATCCCCGTGATCAACTACTGGGGCAGCGGCCTCGACGCGCCGTTCTATCCCGAAACCGAGCTGCTCGTCAAAGACATGACCTCGGGCCAGATCTGGAACCGCTACGTGCGCTACATCGGCGCCGGCGCGGTCGCCACGGCCGGCATCATGACGCTGATCAAGTCGATCCCGACCATGATCGAGTCGTTCAAGCTGGGCATCGGCCAGATGCGTGCGGGGACCGAGAAGGTCATGGATCGGACGCAGATCGACCTCTCCTTCAAGACGATCGGAATCGTCCTGGCGCTGATCCTCGCGATGCTCACCTTCACGCCGGGCGTGATGGGCTATATCGACGACATCGCCGTGCGCGGCCTGGCGGCGATCCTGGTCGCCATCTTCGCGTTCTTCTTCGTGACCGTGAGCGCGCGCATCGTCGGTCTCGTCGGCGTGACCTCGAACCCCACCTCGGGCATGACGATCGCCACTCTGATCGCCACCAGCCTGATCTTCTACGCCATGGGCTGGACCGGCCTCGAGGGCAAGGCCACGGCCCTCATGGTCGGCACCGTGGTGTGCATCGCGGCCTCGATCGCTGGCGACTGCTCCCAGGACCTCAAGACCGGCTACGTGCTGGGCGCGACGCCCCGCTACCAGCAGATCGGTGAGATGCTCGGCGTGATCACCTCCGCCGGCGTCGTCTGCGGCGTCGTGATGCTGCTCAACTCGGCCGTCGAAGGCGGCCTGGGCGGCCCCGAGCTCCCCGCTCCCCAGGGAGTCCTGATGCGCCTGGTCATCGACGGCGTGATCGACCAGAGCCTCCCCTGGTCCCTGGTCGGCATCGGCGTCGCGATTGCAATCGTGGCCTCCCTCTTCAAGATGCCCGTCCTGGCCTTCGCGGTCGGTGTCTACCTGCCCCTCTCCACCATGGCCGCCGTCTTCCTGGGCGGCCTCCTCCGTCACTTCCTGACGACCCGCGGCACCGAAGCCCAGCGCGAATCCCGCCGCGAGCGCGGCATCCTGGCCAGCTCCGGCCTCGTCGGCGGCGCCGGCCTCACCGGCGTCGTCCTCGCCCTGTGGGTCGCCGTCCAGGGCGGCGGAAAGATCACCGGCCTCGGCCTCAGCTACAGCCCCGCCGTCGGCATGGGCTTGGCCATCGCCGCCATCGCCGCGATCCTGTTCTCGATCTCGGCCATTGCCAAGGCTGCGGACGCTGACGCGTGACGAAGGGGCAGTACGGAGCCCGGAGAGTATTTACCGCCTTGGCGGGGGCGGGTGCATCGCGCAGAGCGCGATGCACCCGCCCCCGTTAAGGCGGTAAATACTCTCCGGGCTCCGCACTGCCCCAGCGCGCTGTGCTAGGCTTTGACGGCCATGTATCAGCTCTTCGCGTAAGCGGAACCGGTCGACTTC
>CAYWNK010000041.1:0-29720 GCA_964459495.1 uncultured Planctomycetaceae bacterium | reverse complement strand
AATCTAGTCCCTCGTCAAGGTGCGACTCATGTTCAGGAGCGTGCTGGCTACCACCGTCCAGGCACCGTGCTCCGCGGGGTCCAGCGCTTCGTCCCGTTGGGATTCGCCCACGGCCAGGAGCGCCAGGGCGGCGGCGGGGTTCGCGGCGAAGGCGTGCGTCTCTCTGGCAGCGGCTAGGGTCAGCAGCCGGACCTCCTCATCCGTCGCATGCCTTGATGTGGCCAGTCGATAGCCGTAGGCAGCACGCTCCTCCGGGCTGCTGCCGCCCTCCAAGAGCATGCGTTGGGCTAGCACCCTGGCGGCCTCCACGTAGGTCGGATCGTTCATGACGACCAGCGCCTGCAGTGGCGTGTTGGATGGCAGGCGCCGACTGACGCAGAGCTCGCGATTGGGGGCGTCAAAGGCCGCCATGGAGGGCGGTGGCACCGTGCGCTTCAGCACCGTGTAGAGACCGCGCCGATAGAGGTCAGAGCCGCTGCCCTGTTCGTAGATTTGCTCGGTGGCTGGGGTGCTACCGAAGTGACTCATCTCTCGCCACAGGCCGGCGGGCTGGTAGGGCTTGACGCTGGGCCCGCCAATCTCGGAGACCAAGAGGCCACTGACCGCTAGGGCGTTGTCCCGTACGAACTCCGCGGCAAGTCGAAAGCGCGGGCCCCGGGCGAGCAGGCGATTGCGAGGGTCCCGGGAGCGCAGTTCCGGTCTGACCGCAGAGCTCTGCCGGTAGGTTGCTGAGCTCACCATGCGTCGCAGCAGGTCTTTTACGTCCCAACCACTCCCGATGAATTCGAGGGCGAGGTAATCCAGCAGCTTGGGATGACTGGGCAGGGCTCCCTGGGTTCCAAAGTCCTCGGAGGTCTCCACGAGGCCCGCCCCAAAGATCATCTGCCAGAGTCCGTTGACCGCAACACGGGCGGTCAGGGGGTGCGCGGGATCCACCAGCCAGCGAGCCAGACCCAAGCGATTGGCTTCTTCGCCCGGGGGCATGGGGGGCAGGCAGCCCGGAGTCCCGGCGCGCACCCGTGCCAGGGGCTGATCGTACTGGCCGCGATTCAGCACGTACGTGGCGCGGGGAATGGCCTGCTCCTGCATGACCATAGTCGTGGTCAACGCTCGAGCATCTAGCTCGTCCAACCGCACCCGCAGCTCCGCCATGCGCTCGCGGATCTCAGCGAAGGCCGGGGCGGTGTCTTCAAAGTGGGTGTCCACGAGCTCGTGCTCCACCGGACTGCGGTGCTCCGGGGGAACCTCCAGTGCCCGCATCAGGGCTGCGTCCGGGCCGGAATCTTCGATGTTGAAGTAAAAGCCCCCAGGGCCCCCGTAATTCACGATCTTGATCAGGATCTGGTTTGCGCCGGGGTGCAATACGAGCCGCAAGGTCTCTTGATCGGGGGCGACGGCCCGTTGCGTGCGCTTGGAAATCACGCGCTCATCGCCGTGCCAGACCTGGATCGCGTCGTCGCTTCCCAGGGACAATTCGACAACCTCGCTCTCTTCCGCGTAGATGGAGCGCCTGAAGTAGGTGGCTGTGTTCTGCCCGGTCAGGGGAAAGGCCTCGCCGTCCACGAGCTCCGGCTCTGCGTTCCAGGCGACGTCGGGGTCGCCGAGCTCAGGACCAAAGGCTGTGTCGAACGCCACATCGCCAGACGAGGCGACGAAGGACTCGGAGACGGTCCAGGGCCCTAGGGCTGGAGGCTGCCGTACCTGGGACCAATCGAGGAGAGCCTGCTCCCACTCCAGGCGCAGCTCGGGGTCGGCCCGGGAGACCCGCGAGGCTTCGGCAAGCTGAGCCTCGGTGTCGGCTAGCTGCGCCCGCAGGGTCCGAGCGAACACTCGATCTTCGGGGAAGGGCACCCCAAGGAAGGGAGCAGCGTTCCGGCCGCCGTTGCCGTCATTGCCCCGGTCGGTGATGGTGTTGAAGTAGGCGAAAAAGCGGTAGTACTCGGCCTGCGAGATCGGGTCGTACTTGTGGTCGTGGCACTGGGCGCAGGCCATGGTCAGGCCCATCCAGGTCTGGGCGGTGGTCTTGACCCGGTCCACGACGTAGGCCACCCGGTATTCCTCTTCGATGGTGCCACCCTCGTGCGTCACCATGTGGTTGCGGTTGAAGCCTGAGGCGATACGAGTGTCCAGGGTCGCGTTCGGCAGCAGATCGCCGGCAAGCTGCTCGACCGTGAATTCATCGAAGGGTTTGTTCTGGTTGTAGGCCTGAATGACCCAGTCGCGCCAAGCCCACATGTGGCGGCCTCCGTCGATGGAATAGCCGTTGGTGTCCGCATAGCGGGCTCGGTCGAGCCACTCGACCGCCATGCGTTCCCCAAAGTGCGGAGAAGCGAGCAGGCGCTCGACGGCCCTGTCGTAGGCACCTTTGGCCTTGTCCGCCAGAAAGGTGTCTAGCTCATCGAGGGTCGGCGGCAGGCCGGTGAGATCCAGGCTTAGGCGGCGCAGCAGCGTTGCGGGATCCGCTTCGGGGGCGGGAGCTAGCTGCTCCTGCTCGAGCCGGGCGAGCACGAAACGGTCCAGGGGATCGCGAACCCAGGGGGCGCCGGCGACCTTGGGCGGCTCAGGCCGTGCTGGCGTGCGCAGGGACCAGTGCTCCGCCCAGGGGGCGCCGGCCGTAATCCAGCTTGTCAGCACCTGAATTTCAGCTTTGTCCAGCCCGGGCCCATGCTTCGCGGGCGGCATGCGTTCGCCCCTGCTCTCAGCGGTGATGCGCTGGACCAGGGGGCTAGCCGAAGGATCACCGGGGATCACGGCTTTCGCCAAGGCGCCCTCGCGGTTATCGAGGCGCAGGCCGGCTTCACGGGCCTGGGCGTCGGGACCGTGGCAGGGATAGCAGTGTGCAGCCAGTAGGGGACGCACATCCCGCTGATAGTCCACGTCCCCGGGCATCGGAAACACGGTTGGTCGAGAGGCATGGCCTGAATCCGAGAGGCCAGCGAATAGCACCGCTCCACTGAGCGCATGGGCGAGTAGGGGGAGCTGGAAGATCCAGCCATGCAGTGGGTTGCGCGCCATAGGTTTTCAGTCGATCCCCCGAGTCTACACCCCGTGGCCGATCCCAAACGAAAGGTCTGCGTCGACGTCCTGGAACCGCTCACTCTCGCCGGGCTCCCTGTTCTTACCGAGGGGGACGATTCCTGCTGGGTCGCCTGCCAGCCCGGGGGCCTACCAGGACAAAATCGACCACGGGGGCGCTGGAACGCCCGCGAGCGGCCCTCCCCTTGTGGAAGTCGTAGCCTGGGGGGGACGGTCGGATTCATGAAGCTCCTCGCACTCCTCCCAACCCTTGTGCTCTGTGATCTCGCCGTAGCCGATGTGAATGCTTGGCTGGCCGAGGTGGTCGCAAGGACGCCTGCGACGTACGACGGTCTTTCCAGCACGTTGATGGGGACCAGGAACACGGGGTTTGGGGACAAGGCCGCCATCGAGTTCGAACAGTACGCCGACAGCGGGCAGTTCGGTGTGACGTTGGCCGGTGTGGTCGATCACTTCCTCGCGCCGCACGTAGTCAACTAGGACCTCCATGTGGTCGTTCTCGCGGACTATGTGGCGGGAACGACGGGCTCTACGTGGATGGTGTCCTGGGCGGCAGCGCGCCGTACGCCGTGTGGCTGACGGGTGAGGTCGGACTCGGGGAGTGGTATGACGCAGTCAACCCGCCCGTCGATGTTCTGACCGGGGACATGCTGGGCGTTGCGGTCTACGCATCGATGCTCAGTCTGGCGGAGATCGTGGCCCACTTCAGCGCCTGGGATGGCGGGTCTCTCGGTACCAGGTACTGCAGTCCTGCGGTTCCGAACACAACTGGATTGCCGGGCCGCTTGGAGCTTTCCGGCAGCGCTTCGGTCAGCAGCAACATGCTCACCCTGAACGCCTACGACCTGCCGAGCGATCGGTTCGCCATCTTCATCAACAGCCTAGCCCTGGATCTAGGGCAAACGCCCACGCCGTCGGGAAGCGTCGCGGTCCTAGCCGCTGAGACCTGGTACTTCCAGGCCTGGTACCGCGATTGGCTGCCCGGCCAGGGCCCAACCACGAACCTCACTGACGCGGTCGAGCTGCAGTTTCAGTAGGTACCCGGCCGTACCTGAAGCGGGTTCCCTCAACTCGGGTCCCGTCTGCGTTCGCTCGCGCTACCAGATCCGCAGTGTGCCGTCGCCGGACGCGCTGACGATGTGTTGCCCGTCGGGGCTGAACTTGAGGTCGTAGATATAGTCGCCGTGCCCTTCGAGGAGCAGCAGCTGATCGCCCGTGCGAGGGTTCCAGAGCCGAATCGTGTCGTCGTTCGAGCCCGACGCTAGCCGGTCCCCTTCCGGGCTGAATTCGACGGTGTAGACGGGCTGGTTGTGACCGCGGAGTTCGCGAATCAACTTCCCGGTGGGGGCATCGAACAGGCGCACGACCCCATCGCTGCCGGCCGCGGCCAGGTATTTGTCTGCGGGGTCGAAGTCCAAGTCGTAGTGCACGTCACTGATCTGTGGATCGGCCCGCATGCCGCCCTTAAGGGCAAGCCATCGGGGCTCGCCCGTCGCGAGATTCCAGGCCTGGATGCTCCCGTTGGGGCCATCGCCGATCACGAGGCCGAGACCCGTGGATACGGCGACCGATCCCGACGGGTAGTTGCCACGTGCGGCAGCCTCCCAGAGGACCTCGCCGGTGGTTGTGGAGCGCAGCTGGATCGACTCTCGCGTGCGTGCCGCGCACAGCGCGCTATCGTCGCCGAGGCTGAGGTCGACGACCCGGGAGCCCACCTGATCTTCCCACAGAACGGTGCCGTCGATGGGGTCCAGACAGCGAATGATGTAGTCGACGCCTGCGATAGCGGTTCCGTCTGGAACTGCGACCAGGCAGCGCACGGTCCCGCCCGTGTCGACGGAGGACAGTTGCCGTCCATCGGTCCGTGACCACGTGCGCAGCGTATGGTCCCAGCTGCCGGAGAGAATGCGGTCGCCGGTCACATCGACCGCATAGACGTAGCTGCCATGCCCCGTGAGGGCCTGGCTTGTGGGAGCGTCCTCAGCGAGGGACCAAACGCGCAGGGCGTCTCCCTGTACGCCAGCGATCCAGCGGGCAGATCGGTCGAGGACGAGTTGAGTACTCGGCTCGCCGTCCGACAGAAGGGAGCGGATGTTGCGTCCGGTGGATGGGTCCCAGGCGCGGACTCGGCCGTCGGAGCTGGCCGTGAAGACCCGATCGCCGTCGGGGGTGAACAGGGCATGGCGGAGCCGCGAGCCGTGGCCGGAGAGTCTGAGGGTCGAGTCCCGGTCGGAACCGTGCATCAGGAAGACGGAGGAGTCGGCGCCGCCAAAGACTGTGCGCCCCGTGGCCCGGTGGAGAGCAATGGTGTGCAGCGGGTGGTGGGTGGCGGTGCCCTTGAGCAGGGCGGTGCCTGCCTCCAGATCGAATAGGACCACTTCCCCCTGAAGCCCATGGTTGAAGGTCACTGCAAGGCGACTGCCGTCGTCCGCCATGGACATGGCGCTGCACCGGTTGCTGGTCAGGGAGCGCATGGATGCACCTCGATTCCAAACCTGCAGGCTCTTGCCAGAGGCAGCGACGAGCTTGCCAGCCTTGTCGATCACGAGCCGCCGAATCGGTCCGTCGAACGTGGCCTCGTCGACGGTGGAACCGTCCTGCAGGCTCCAGATTCTGACGCGGCCTTCCCCGATGGCTCCGGCACATAGGCCAACGTCCGGGGCGAATGCGACCAGCCCTTCGCCATCGACTTGGCCCTGGAGGATTCGTGTCCAGAGAGCTTGTCCCCTCTGTAGATCCCAGCAGGTCACGCCGGTCCCGGTCGCGCAGAGGATGCAGCCCGGTTCCTTTGCCATCGCGACTCCTCGGATGGGCGACCCACAGGTCAACAGGGTCGAGGCGGCGGCGATCCGGCGCTGGAGGTAGGCCCATTCGAATCGCCGCTGGTCGGCATCGATGGCGTTGAGGTGGCTGATGGCTAGGCCCGCCTGGCCGGCTGTGACGGCAGCCGCGGCCCCTCCAATCCTGGCGAGGGTGGCTTCCTTGAGGGCCTCCTTGGCCTTGGCCTCGGCCAGCTGTTCCGCGGCCACGGCGCGTGCACGCTCTTGAAGCGAGAGACCAAGGGAAGCGAGGATGGTGACGAAGATCGCGAGCGCGCTCAGCACCAGCGTGCGATGTCTGCGGACGAACTTTGTCGTCAGGTAAGCGGCTGACGGTGGCCGCGCGTGGATGGGATCACTGGTCAGCCAGCGCTCGAGGTCCTGGGCGAAGTCCGCGGCCGATTCATAGCGGCGATCGGGTTCCTTCTCGAGCGCCTTAGCGACGATCGTCTCGAGGTCTCCGCGCAGGGCGGGGTGATCGCGACCGAGTGGACGGGGAATTTCATGCTCAATGCGGTGGAGAGTCTCCGGGAAGTTCGATTCGTCGAGGTCCAGCGCGGGGCGGCCGCCCAGCAGCTCGTAGGCGAGGGATCCAAGCGAGTAGACGTCGCTGCGCGGATCGAGGCTCGGGCCCTTGCCCCTGGCCTGTTCGGGGCTCATCGACCCCAGAGTGCCGACGATGCTGCCGGTGAGCGACAGGCTGTGCTGGCTCGAGTCCCGCAGGCGTGCGACGCCAAAGTCCAGGATCACTGGAACGGGCGGATCCTCGTCCCGCACCAAGATGTTGGCCGGTTTGAGGTCGCGGTGGACGATGCCGCGCAGGTGGGCGTATTGCAGCGCATTGCTGATGCGCACGAGCAGCCGAACGCGGTCTTTGGTACTGAGTTTTCGCGTGTCGGCAAAGCTCGTCACGTCGACGCCATCGACGAGTTCCATCACCAGGAAGGGGTTGCCCGCCTCGGACTCACCGGTCTCGTAGACGCGCGCGACTCCGGGATGCTGCAGCCGGCCCAGGAGATCGGCCTCGCGCCGGAACCGATCCAGGGCCTGCGCGCCGCGCAGCTCCGGGCGGATCATCTTCAGGGCGACTCGCCTTTGGGGGGAGGATTGCTGGGCCTCGTAGACCACGCCCATCCCGCCCGATCCGATCTCACGGATGATCTCATACTCGCCGATGTGACGGGGCAGAGCGAGGCCCAGGGCCGTACGAGCGACCCGCACATCCAGCGCGGGGGCCCCGTCCTGGGCGAGCATCGCCGCGACCTCATCACGCAGGGAGGTGTCGCCCTCGGCGCCGAGCTCCAGGGCCTGCTCGCGCTCTCCGATCGGTAGATCGACCACCCGGTGGAACAGGTCGATGACGCGTGAGTAGCGCTCGGCGTCCAAGGCTACTCCGTGTCCGTGCCCAGGGCGGCTGAAAGCCAGGCGCTGGCTGCGCGCCAGTCGCGGGCGATCGTGGGCTCCGAAACGCCAAGCTCCTGGGCCACCTGGGACACCTGCAGGCCGCCGAAGATTCGCAGCTCCACAACCCGGGCGTGTCGGGCGTTCAGCTCGCCGAGCTGGCCGAGGGCGTCCTCCAAATGGAGCAGGTCGACGTCGCCAAGGCCCGCGGCGTGCTGGTCCTCGACCAGGGTCAGGCGCTGGGCCCCAGCGCCCCGCTTGTCGCGGTTCTTGCCGCGGGCGTGGTCGACTAGGATGCGGCGCATCGCCCCCGCGCCCAGGGCCAGGATATGGGTGCGGTCTTTGACCATTCCGGCGTCCTTGTCGGCCAGCCGCAGATAGACCTCGTGGACCAGGGCTGTGGGCTCTAGCGTGTGACCAACATTTTCACGCCTGAGGATGCCTGAGGCCAACCGTCGCAGCTCGTCGTAGACCTCGGGCAGCAGTTCCTCCGCGGGGCGCCGGAGGTGCTTGGGCCGGGGGAGGGGGTCGGACATCGAGCTGGAGTATGAAGGAAGGTGGGCATCGGAGAAGCTGGGAGGGGGCTTAGAGTACTTTTTCGGCTGATCGGTGATAGGCCAGAGGTCTAGGTGTCGCTGGCAGGGGCAGACCGCCGTTTCTCTCTGCCCAGATCCCCATGCAAGTGTCCGAAATTCATCTCCGCCGTTTCACCCTGAGCTCGCTCGCTCTGGGACTGTCCCTCCTGGCCGCCTGCGACGGTCCATTCACTCTCGACTCTGCGGGGGGGGCAGATGAAGCTCCCCTCGACGCTGCGGATGGTTCGGGGACCGGTTTCGTGCAGGATTTGAGCACGATTATCAATCAGGGCACCATGACCGTGCCCAACAAGCCGCCCGAGCTCGTGCCACTCGGCCCTCACCCCCTGGGCCGGGACGAGATCACCCTGAAGCCGCGCTCCGAGGTCTTCGTGGCCATGGCCCAGCGCAACGGGTTCAGCGGCGACAACCCGGTGCTGAGCGTTGTGCACGATGATCCGAGCAATGGTCACCTTCCGATTCCGGGGACGGTGGAGGACACCGGCAGCGGACTGCCCTTCGTCTCGGTCGTTTCTGGCCAGTTTGATGAGGACGCCGAGTCGGAGATGATTGGTGCGACGGTGATGGCGGATCACTCGGGGCTCGTGCTCTACCGCGGGGACCGCGATGACCAAGGGGTCTATGCCTGGTCGCTTCTAGGCGAGCACCCCGTGCCCGACATCTTCGAGGGTGTCGTTGAGGGGGAACTCTCCACCGGGGACTTCGACCAGGACGGACGGGACGAGATCGTGGTGATCTCGCGCCGTCTCCCACAGGGATTCCCGGGAACACCCAGCGAGCACCACTCGGTTGTGGACGTGCTCGACGACCCGGAGGCTGGACTGGGTTCCATGCTGAGCTTCGTGCGTGACGGGAATCATCAGGGCATGTTCGGCATCGTCGGCGACTTCAACGGTGACAGCGTCGAAGACCTCGTCGTAGGGCTCGAAGGGGACTCGACTGCGCCAGAACGCTACGCAGTCCGGACCTACCTTGGAGAGCGAGCGACCTCCGAGCTCGCGCTCGCGAACAACTGGCAATATCTCAGCGTGGATCTCGCCGTCTACAGCCAGACTGTCGTGGCAGGCGAGTTCGATGGCACCCCGGGGGACGAGCTTGCGCACTTTTCCTGGCACGCTGGGGGAGGGGCCACTCAGTCCACCTACGACGATCTTGGTCTCCGGCTGTTCGACTACGAGCTCGCTTCTGGTTTTCAGCTGGTTCCCGGGAGTTCGCGGACCTGGGGCCTTGACGGCTACGAGGCACCTTGGCGCAACACCATGGGGGACGCTGTCGCGCTCGACCGCTTCGACGATGGCATTGACGAGATCGCGGTGCTCAACCCGGGCATCTCGGGCCATGAAATCTTCCTGTTCGATTGGGATCCGGCAGGTCAGTCCTACTCCATCGAGGGCGTGGCAGTCGGTCGAGAAGTCGCGACCGACCAGGACTTCCGCAACGTCAAGATCGCCGCTGCGGACGGGGATGCGGACGGCAGGCAAGAGCTGTATCTGGCCATGATGAGCCTTCCGTCCTTTGGTACTCAGACGCTAGCCTATGGCTGGATGGACAGCGGGGACGACCCGGTCGTTCATTGGAGCCCGGACCGAACCTATTCGTTCGATTTCGGGGGCTACCCCTACACCGGTCACCCGATCCTGGCACCCGGGGACTACGACGCGGACGGCTTCACGCTGCGCTCGACGGGCAACGACAAGTTGCTCCTTTCCGACCCGGTTCCGCTGGTTCTGATGACGGCGGCGCCAACACAGGAAGGCACGGGCCAGAACTTATCGGGGACATCCACGTCCTACTCCCAGAGCGATGGCATGGCGCAGTCCTTTGGGGTCACGTCCAGCTCGACCTGGTCCGTGTCGTTGGGCTTTGAGGCATCCGACCTCTTCGATGTCGCAGGTGTTGCAATCAAGGGGACGGTTGCCGGCGCGATGGCGAGCACGGATACCAAGTCGACGAGTACAACGTACTCCACCGTCTATGCATCCGGCCCCGAAGAGGACGTCCTTCACTTCCAGGCTCTGGTCTACCGCAGCTATGAGTACGAGGTCCTCTCCTCGAACAACCCGGCCCTTATCGGGAACTACATCAGCCTCGACATTCCGATCGGATCCCAGTCCTACCTGTGGACCGCGGACTTTTACGAGACCAACTTCCAGGGGATGCCGGACGTCTACCAGATCGACCCGAGCCTGCGGGCCCATACTGTGGGGCAGGTTGCCTCGTATCCTAGCCGCAGCGATCTGGAGACCCTTGTGACGGACAATGTTGGCTGGATCCATCCGGGCAACGCGAACGTCAGTCAAGGAAGCACCTCGATTCAGCTGGGCATTGCCTTGAACGAGGAGATGACCTCGGAGGAGCAACTCGAGCAGACACTCTCCGCCGAGCTGGAATTCAAGGTGGGCTTCCTCACGGTGGGCGGCAGCGTGGGCACGGGCGAAGGCGAAGTTTACTCGGTGACAACGAGCAGCGAGACCGCGTACACCGGCTCGGTCGGCGGCATCGATCAGGCGAGCTTCAACGAGTGGGCCTACTCCTGGGGCCTGGCGGTCTACCAGGCCGGCCGGGAAGCTGACCCGATCACCGGAGAGCCCTTGCCCGGCGCCGATCCGGTTCGTCCGGTGACGGTGATCTCCTTCTGGACGGATCCCTACGGCACTGGCTACTAGTCAGGAGTCGGCGCCGCTCGCCTTCCCTGTCGTTTGGCCGGGAAGGTGGGCGGCCTTCGATCTAGCTAGCCCCCCAGCGTTTCGGAGGTGCCTGGGGAATCGGCCCGCGGGGACCCTGAGGGCAATGCTGGCAGCCAGCATCGGCGGGTTGCACTTCGGGTAGGTAGCGCTAGCGCTGCTGCTGGGAGCTACCTGAACTAGGCTAGGTGGGGTTTGGGAAATCGGTGAGCTTGGGAGCGGGCACCTGCGTGGTGAGTATCAACTCCACCGGGAAAGCACTCGTGTATTCCAGAGGGCCCGCGGACGGGCTTACGTTGGAAGCCGTCCTGGCGAAGGCTCCGTTTGGAATGCGTTCTACGGGCATGTGGTTGCCGCAGAGGGTGACACGGTGGCCGTCGGTGCTGTGTTCGAGAACTACACCAACCCCCAGGCGTTCTCCCAGGACGGCGCGGTCTACGTCTAGGAGAGGGTCGCGGGCAGCTGGGCGATGGCTTCACGCTTGACTCCCACACCAGAACAGCAACTTCTTCGGGCGCAGCACGGACCTCTCAGGAGATGTGCTGGTGATCGGAGACTCCCAGTGGGACTCGCCGACCAAGAACAACGTGGGTGCGCTCTATGTGTTCGAGCGCAGCGGCGGGGTCTTCACCGAGGTGGCTCACTTGACCCCTCCCAGTCCGCAGCTCGCCGGGGGTCAAATGGGCAAGGTGGTGCAGGTAGACAATGGCCTGATCTTGACGAACGCCAGGGTGCTTGTGGCTCCCGGGGTCGCAGCCTCTGCCGTGCTCTTTTGGAAGCGCGGCCCAATCACCTGGAGCTACGCGGGTTTGGTTGTGTCCGACAACCTGCCTCCGGGCAACACGTGGAAAGGTCAGTCTCTGGCCATGGACTCGGGCCTGATGCTGGCGGGCGACGGCGGTTTCCAGGCCGGCAATGGTCGGGTTGTGCCCTTCTCCTTGCTGGAACCTGTGGGTACGAGCTATTGCCCGGGTTCGCCCAACTCGACGGGCTTCCCCTCGAGCCTTTTCGTCTTTGGGTCTGAGTCGGTCGCAGCCAATCGCCTGCACTGCCAAGTCACGGACTTGCCCGCCTCCCAGTTCGGCATCCTCAGCATGGCCGCGAGCACAGCGTTTGTGCCCCTGGGCGGCGGAAGCCAAGGCACTCTCTGCCTAGGGAGTCCCTTGCTGCGTCTCAGCCCGGCCCCCTTGAGCACGGGTAGTCTCGGGGAAGTCCTGTATCAGGTCGATCTGCCGAGCCTGGCCCCCACGTTCACGGTGCAGGCGGGGCCAACCGGCACTTCCAGTTTTGGCATCGGGACGTCAACCCCACGCCCACTTCCAATACCAGCGGCGGCTGGAGCGTGGTGTTTCAGTAGCGGGTCGGAGACGGCATTCCGGTGTCAGGCTCTCTGGTGTTGGTAAGCAACAACAGGGAGCCTGACGCCGTATTGCCAGGATGTCGTGCACTTACGCAGCCTTTGTGGGGAGCTGCGCATCCTCGAGCGCCTGGTTCGCGAAACCTTGTGCAGTCGGCGGCCGCCACTTCACCTACTCAAACTCAACGTCCTGCCCCGCACAGCGGAAGGAAACAGCCATGCGCCTGAAAATCACCCTCGGCGGCCTCGCCCTCGCCACCTTCGCAGCCCCTGCCATCGCCCGCCCCGGGGACATTGTCGACACCGCGGTCGCCGCGGGCAATTTCGGCACACTCGCCACCGCTCTGGAGGCCGCCGACTTGCTGGATGCCCTGCGCGGAGATGGCCCATTCACCGTCTTTGCACCCACGGATGCGGCATTCGCTGCCCTGCCCCACGGTACGGTGGAGACCTTGCTACGCGCTCAGAACAAGCAGCAGCTTCAATCCGTGCTCACCTACCACGTCGTCGCCGGCGAGCTGCGTGCTCAGGAAGTGCTCGCCCGTCCGAGCGTCACGACCCTCAACGGCCAGCGGCCGGCGATCAGCGTCTCAGACGCTGGTGCGAGAATCGGCGGAGCTACGATCACTGTGACCGACATTGCCTGCGACAACGGGGTCATCCACGTGATCGACGCCGTGTTGATCCCTGAGTCCACCGACCTGGTCGGCATCGCCCAGTCAGCTGGTTCCTTCGGCACACTCCTCGCCGCGGCGGAAGCCGCCGGCCTGGTCGACGCACTGCGAACAAAGGAGCTGACGGTGCTCGCTCCCACCGATGAGGCCTTTGCCAAGCTCGGATCCCATGCGATCGAGGACCTGCTGAAGCCCGCCAACCGCGGCAGGCTCGCCGACATCCTGAAGTACCATGTGATTCCCGGCCGCGTCTATGCCGATGGAGCGATCGAGGCAACCAGTGCAGTCACCTTGCAGGGCAGTCCGCTGGGCTTCCGCCTAGAGAACGGCCAGCTCCTTGCGGGCAAGGCCCGTGTCCTGAACAACGATATCCAGGCGTCGAACGGCGTGATCCACGTCATCGACAGCGTGCTGCTTCCGCCTAGCGGCCCCAAGCCCACCCCCAAGGGGCAACGCCTCGTGATCGGCTACTACGGCGAGCAGCCCAGTGCAGCCCTCGCGAGTCAGCTGGGCATTGACCGCAGTACGAGCCTGCTAGTCACCAGCGTCAACCGCAACGGGACCGGCCTCGAGCAGTACGATGTGATCCTCACGGTGGGGGGCAGGCCCTACAGCAAGGCCAACGTCGAGCAGGCCAAGCGTGAAGCTGGCTTCGAGGGAACTGTTGCGTTCCGACTTCTGCGCGGGGGCAAGCACTATCAGCTTGAGGCCCCCGTCAGCGCAGAGAAGCACTAGGGAGCAATCCCGCGGATCTTCCACCGCGATCCAGACAGGGGCGGGGCCAGTTCGCTATCGCGACCTGGCCCCGCCCTCTTCGAGCTGCGCGACCTTGTCTCCGCAAAGCTATCAAGGGGCCTGCGTCATGTAGAAGTTGCGATCGAGCTCGATGGACTCCAGTGCTCCATCGAGGGCGATCACACTCGGTGTGTCGGCGACCACAACGCGCTGTTCCTCACCGTTGATGCGTAGCAAGACGGGTACGCGGAACCCAGGGACGACCTTGTCCCACCAGACCTTGAGTTCGGTGCCGCTCAGCTCATGCCTCAGCTCTGGGATCTGGGTCGTGCGTAGGTACTGGTCGAAGAACAGGCCGAAGTCGATGCCGCACTCGCGGCTCATGTAGCCCTCGAACTCTTCGGTGCCGACGGTCCTGTGCCAATACTCGGCGTTGAGCCCCCGGAGGACAGTTCGCCACTTGTCGTCGTCGGCGAGGATGTGGCGCATCGTGTGCAGCATGTTGCCACCCTTGCAATACATGTCGCCCGATCCCTCCTGGTTCAGGCCATAGGTCCCGATGATCGGCTTGTCATTGCGGATGAGCGCCCGGCACCCGATGACGTAGTCCTGGGCTTCCCCCTCCGTGAAGTGGTATTCGACGAACAGGTTCTCCGCGTAGTTCGCGAAGCTCTCGTGAATCCACATGTCGGCTACGTCCCTCATCGAGATGTTGTTGCCCCACCACTCGTGGGCGGATTCATGCACGATGATGAAGTCGAATTTCAGGCCGACACCCGTCTTGCTCAGGTCCCTGCCCCTGTAGCCGTTCTTGAAGCCGTTGCCGTAGGTGACGGAGCTTTGATGTTCCATGCCTAGATAGGGCACGGAGACAAGCTTGTAGCTGTCCTCGTAAAAAGGGTACTTGCCGAACCAGTGCTCGAACGCGGCGAGTGTACGCGGCACCTCCTTGAAGTGCTCCTGCGCCTCGTTCTGCTGATGCTCGAGAACCCAGTATTCGACATCTAGCACCCCGCCCTCACCTTCAAAGGCGGACTGCATGGACACGTAGTTGCCAATGTTGACGTTGACGCAATAGTTGTTGATCGGGTTCTTTACCTGCCAATGGAAGGTGCGGGTCTTCTTCTCCGGATCCGATTCGGTCGCGGTAAGCCTTCCGTTGGACACGGCGGTGAGTGCCTCGGGCACGGTGACCCGGATGTCCATGCCACGATCGGGCTCGTCGTATCCGTGGTCCTTGTTCGGCCACCAGATGCTGGCACCAATGCCCTGGCAGGTCGTTGCGATGAAGGGATTGCCCAGCTCGTCCTTCATCCAAGAGAGCCCGCCCTCCCACGGCGGCCGCGTGCTTTCCTGGGGGCGGCCTTCGTAGAAGACTTGGATCTGGTCCTCGATGTTCGCAGCCAGCGGGCTAGCAAACTCAACCCAGTAGACGTTGCCTTCCCGTTCGAACGCGAGTTCGGCGTTTCCGTGGGCCACCCTGGTGACCTTGAGCGGGGGCTGCAGGTCCAGCTGGAGCCGGCTTCCCGGTTCGATCACCTGGAAGGTGATGATGTTCGATCCCTCTAGGCGCTTGGTCTCGGGGAGCACGCGAAGACTGAGGTCGTAGCTTTGGACGTCCCACCATTCGCGCTCGGGTGTTACCGATCCCCGTAGCTGCGCCTGCCGATCGGGGACTTCGGTCGCTGATTCGTCCTGCGCGAGAACGGATCCGAGCAGTACGGCAAAGGTGACGCTGTGGATGAGAAGTCGACTTCGGAAGGCGTGCATGGGTCCTTGTGGCTGGAATGGGTGGCCTACGGGCCTATTCTGCACCCTGGTCACCCATCCACCAGTCCGAGAACGGGTCGGAGTGCCGGCAATACCGTGTGAGGCTCCCTGTCGTTGCTCAGCAACAACAGGGAGCCTCACATTTCGCTGGGGCACTAACTGGCTAGGGCAAGGTGCCAACCATCGGGTCACTGGCCAGGGCTGCGAAGGTGCTGGGATTGACCTCGCCGGCGTTCACTCCGCTGGCTTGGAGGAGCGTGCTCCAGACCACGTCCATGCTGCCATCGCCATCGACATGTTCGTAGCGAATCGTCCCACTGGAGTCGGATGCGTCCGAACTGCCCGGGGCGCGATACGCGCTCCAGCTCCGTGGGATCGGCCTTTGTCGCCAGGACATGCAGCATGCCGGTCTGGTAGTCGTTGGTCCCAACCATCAGGAACCCGGTGAGTTCCCATTCGCTCGGGTCGCTTAGGGACTGTTGCTGGAGCAGGTAGCCCCCGGCCGCGAAGAGGGCCGGTGAGGCCGAACTGGTTCCCGGCTCGGGCGCCGTGTTTGGGGAGCTGTAAGCAGGGCCAAGGCCCAGCACAAGTGCACAGAGTCCCACGAGGGACATGATCTTGATCTTCATGCCTCCTAGGACCAGCGGCTCTCCACATGGCCTCAGGGATTGATGATGTTTACTCTTCGCCGTGCCCAACCTGCCCGCCGCTTGCGGAGTGGAATCCGTATGTCCAACCCCGGCCGAACAGCGGACGAAGTGGGTCGCAGGGCTGAGACCAGCGGGCCTGGCGGTCGGCGTGGTCCGAGGCTTCGGACGCCTGGGTTGCTTGCGCGGACCATGACTCTGTCCGGGCTAGGGCCCAGTCCCGAATGCGCGCGATGGAGGGTTCGTGGGACGTCTCCTCTAGCGCGAAGTACTGCAGGGATGAGCCCGTCCTGCAGGTTGGGAAGAGATGGTTCAGACCCTTGAGTTTGACGATCGTGACGTCGGTATTGCCCGCCATCGCCAGGGCCTCGCGAACCTTCGGGAGGTTTTGCTCCGGGGGAACCTGCAGGTCCTTGGACCCCATCAGCGCGAGGACGGGGACCTGCACCTGGCGGAGAGCGACGGCGGGGTCGTAGCCGGCGAAGAAGCGATACCACGGACCCGTGTAGACAGCGAGTTGGGATTCGAAGCCCTTGGTCGCCTGGGCGCCGGGTGCGCGCCGGTCTTCAGGGGGAGACTCGACGAATCGTCCAGGGCACGGCGTGCCGCCCCCTGAGTACCGGCGCAGGCCTCAGTCGCGCCATCCTTCAGGCAAGCTAGCAGTGCTTGATTTAGCCCAACCTCAAGCTCCACGTCCTCGACAGGCCTGCCTTCACCCTTGCCGATGAGTCGCGCTTGCTCCAATACGATGTCTCGCCCGGCGCTCCCGTGGCACCAAGCAGCACAATCCACGCCACCCCGTGACCTTGCGCTGCGACCATCGGCGCGATCAATCCGCCTTCGCTGTGGCCAACCAGGCCGGTCGCATTCGGATCGATCCGTCGGTGGGCTTTGAGGTAGACCACGATCGCTGCGGTGTCCGAAGCAAGGTCGACCGTCGTGGATCCCTCGAATTCACCGGTCGACTTAGCTGTGCCGCGGTCGTCATGGCGCAGCACGGCGATGCTATGGCTGCAGAGATGGTGGGCGAGCACGCGAAACGGCTTGTGCTCGAGGATGGTCTGATCGCGATCTTGTGGTCCGGAGCCGGAGATCAACACCGCAACCGGCTAGCGCCCGGTGCCCTAGGGTCCCTTCCCCTTGGGCAGGGCTAGAGTTGCGCTGAGCTCGATCCCGGCCTCGGGTACTCACTCCGCCCCAACGTCAGATACGCCCTGGGTGAGGCCGTCGAACAGCACCGTTGGCAGGCCACCGTCCACGCCTTCATAGACGCGAAACTGCATCCCCATCTTGCGCCCGTCTAGGCTCACCTCTCTCAGCCAAGCCTCACGCAGCTGTTGGGCCTTCGCGGCGGTGGAAAGAGTGAAGGCCAGGAGGGTCGTCGAAGCCGTCATTGCTGAAGCCACCGCGCGCGAGGTACTCGGCAGCCCAGAGCTCCCTGCGGTAGCTCGCATCGTACACGAGCTCGGAATGGTCCCTGAAACCAACGGCTTCCTCCGGCGTCGAATCCTCCAGTGCGCCGACGAAAGCGGAGAAATCGAGCCGACCTCCCAGGTTCTTCACCTGAGTGTCGGCCAGGCTCCAAGACTGTCTTTCGTTCATGGATCGTCTGGCACCAGGAGTCTACTTCGCCCGAGACCATGTCCGTCGATTTAGCGGGTGCTCCTTGTGATAGGCCGCGTCGTCCCAGACTCCACCGCAGGTTTGCACGATGGTCTTGGCCAAGGTCTCGCAGCACACGGGGCAGAAGGGCTGCGCGTTGGTGCGCATGCGGCAATGGGCGAAAGGGCGGAAGACACCGGTTTCTCGGAAGAAGCCGCCTTCGTGGAGCCATTCATATTTGTTGGCGCCAGGGAGGTCGAGAAAGTGGCGCCACTTGAGGGGGAACCTGGGGTTGGTCGGGTCTTTCGGGTCGACGAACTTGGCAAGGGTGACGTTGGGTTGCTCGAGGTCAGCGTCATCGCTTCGGGGGAGAAGGAAGGTGGAGTGGAGAGCATCGTCCACGTACTCGTCTGCTAGGCCCCCAAAGCTGTGGCCGAGCTCGTGGATGGCGATCAGGAAGGAGGTCGCGTCCTGGGCCGCGAAAGTGGGGGCAGGGCCATAGATGCCTGGAATGGTCAATCCCTCGAGGGTTGTGCCGGCTCCGCCATAGCGTTCGGTGTTCACCATCACGAAAACGATGTCGGCGCCGCCGGATTCCTTGACAACCGTCTTGAGTGCCTCATGGTTGCGAAAGACCAGGAGGCGGCCAGAGGGTGTGTCAAAGCACGAGTCGAGGGCGGTGTCGACTTCGTCGACCCCGTTCTGCTTGTCGCAGCCCTTCTCGTTTGACTCCAGGAATGCGGCCCGGACATTGAAGAGGTTCTCGTACCAGGAGAACGGGATCTCTTCGAAGAGGCTCTCGCAGCAGCGGTTGACGTCTTTCCAGTACTTGCCGGCGCGGCTGAGCTGCTTCTTGGTATAGCCGTCGCCAACGAAGAGAACATCGACACAGGCTTCGCGGGGGCCGTTCTCTACCCAGACGCGCACCTCGATGGGGGGCGAAACCTTGGGAACGGGCGAGGTCAGGGGGAGGAGTGCCAGCAGGCTGAGCATGGACTTCGCACTGGGAAGGAACCGCATGTCGCGATTCTAGCGTGGCCAGAGTCATCCAGTCGGAGCCAAGAGATCCGGTTTGGCCCGCTCGACTCCTGGCGCTCCCAACTCGGGCGTGGCGACACGAATGATCTGTAGGCAACCGACTCCGCGATCTGGTGGGAGATCCCGTGGGCCGCGCGGGCTAGGGAAGCCGCTTGGCGGCGCACCAATAGGCGGTTGGGAATCCTGGTTCGTCTTCGCCGATCCCCTCCAGGCTCAGGATCTCGAACCGGTCCTGGAGCAGGTGACGAATCCCGTACTCCGTGAAGCGCCAGTAGTCCGTGGGGGCATGATGAATGCCCTGGCGGAAGGGAAGACCCAGGAGCAGCGTTCCCGAAGGACTTAGGACGCGGTGTAGCTCGCGGATGGCGGCGTGAAAGTCGAGCAGGTGCTCGAGCACGCCGCTGCAGAAGACAGCATGGAAGGCGCCGTCCCCGATCTCCGGCATGGACTGGATGTCCAGCACGAGGTCGGTGCCATGCCCCTCTGCCACCTTCGAGGTGATGTAGTCCGAGGCCGAGGAGAAGTAGTCCCGATAGTTGCGGCCCTGACCATCCCCGTCATCCGCAGATCCAACAGACAACACGCGCCCTTCCAGGTCTCCGGAGTGTTCCGCCAGTCATTGCTTCGACTCGATGCGGCTCGCGGAGACGCCAGGCGAGTTGCCTTTGCCTGGCCCAGCCACACGTTTCTTGAGGGACCACTTCATCAGGGCAGCCTAGAGGCCCGGCCACTGGGCCGGCTGCGCTCTGCCAGGACCTCGGGGGTGGGCATCCATTGGGCAGGGCGCCCAGGGTCTGACAATGGGCTCCGAAGTTGCGGCATGTGCCGCGCGCGCTCTGCTGCGCTGCCCGCCCGGAAGCGTCCTATGTGGCGAACGCCACACCGGCTCCTGTTGCATCTTCCAGGGCGGCCACGCGCTACAGGAACGACAGCTCTAGGCCCTCCGTCAGGTTGGAGGTGGATGCTCCCGCGACAGTGTCGCGGGTCCAAGCTTGGAAGTTCCAGGTCTCGCCGGCGAGAACGCTGGTCATGCCGTTGGGGGTCGGAATCTGATCGAGATCGATCTTCAGCTCCATGGCACCCATGGGGCCAGTGTTCAGGATCTGGCCTGGTGCATTGAAGCGACCAATGGAGCCACCCAGGCATAGGTTGCCTTGACTGCCCCCCGGTCCTTGGACGAAGCCCTGGGACGCACTGGTCAGAAAGAAGCCGAACTCGTTGGACGGCAGCTGTTCGGCTCGCAGAGTCACGTTCTGGGCCTGGACGAAGGTTGAGCCCGTTGCGCGCATCACTCCGGCCTGCCCGGTCGAGTTGGGTATCGCGGGGCCGCAGAAATTGCTGCCGAGGTCGGGGCCCCACGGGGCAGCGCAATAGCTCACATCCTCCACCGAGATGAGGCCGCTTGTGCCCACGTTCTGAATCCTGACCTGGCCGATCGGAGGGGCGCCAACTGGGCGCACAATCTTGGTGAACTGGGTCGATTCCGGCACGATGGTATCGACGAGGTTGCCGTTGGCATCGAAGAGCTCAACCAGCCCCTGGGTCTGGGAGTCTTCGGCTCTGGCGAAGAACTCGAGCGCGCCCGCGGGGGTTTCGAAGGTCATTGTCATGACCACACCCGGAGACGCAAGCCAGCCGTAGAAGCCGGTCACGTACAGGTCGAGATTGCCGGCGATTGCGGTCGGGGCACCGTCAAAGAACACCCGGCGGGGGCTTTGGCCCAACTCAAAACTGTTCCCCGACATCGGGAACTCGAAGCTCGTACTGACGTCGTTGGCGAAGCTCATCCCACAGAGAGCTACGGCTCCTGTGAGGAAACCAACGAGGCGCCGGAAGGGAACTGAGCGAGCGATCGAATCGGGAGAAGCCATGGGGAATTGGATTTGGGTGGGAAATGGGCTGGGTTCCGGCCAGCTGAGCACGGCCAGCAGTCGGCCAACCTGACCTGAACTTGCCCCTCCATACGGCTCGAAGAACGGGATGTGACCCCCAAGGCCCAGCCCCGCGAATGGCAATCCCCGCGGGGAAGCCCCGGCGGCTGCCTGGGCTGGGCAACGACTCGGAGCCTCGCTTCGCAATTGACCAAGAACATGGCCCCTGACAACGGTCTCGCGTCAGGCCCGGGGGACAGGAGAGCTGCGGACGTCAATGACTCGGTGAGGGGGAGGGGGTCAAGGACTCGACGAGCTCCCCGACCCTCTTCCCTCGTGATCGAGCAGCCAACGCTTGCGCTCCAGGCCGCCCGCGTAGCCGGTGAGGGCGCCGTCCGATCCGATGACCCGGTGGCACGGTAAGACGATTGCTAAACGGTTGGCGCCGTTGGCTCGACCCGCGGCGCGAGCGGCTCCTGGGCGGCCCGCTTCGGCTGCCAGGTCGGCGTAGGTGGTGGTGGCGCCGTAGGGCACCGCGGCGAGGGCCTGCCAGACGGCGGCTTCGAAGTCGGTGCCCGGTGCGAGGTGGGGGACCTCGAAACGCCGGCGGGTGCCGGCGAAGTACTCGGCGAGTTCGCTGGCGACCTGAGCGAGGACGCCGGACTCGCCTGGGGTGACGGGGCGCAGGAAGCGGCGGGCTAGGGTTTTGAGCTGGGTCTCGAGTCCCCGTCGATCGACAAACTCGAGCAGCACGAGCTCGTGCTCGGAGGCCACCGCGAGCATCGGGCCCAGGGGCGTCTCCAGCCAGCGAGCTTGGAGCGGGTCTGCGGCCTCGAAGGCGCGGCGGGCCGTTCCCGGGGGGGCGCCGAAGAGCTTGCCAAAGGCCTCTCGGAAGCCGCTGGCTGAGGCGTAGCCGGCGCTGGCGGGCAGGTCGTCGAGGGTCTCTCCTGCGCGCAGGGCGCGGACGGCCCCGGAGAGTCGCCAAGCGCGCTGGTAGCCGTGGAAGGTGACCCCGTAGCGGGCCTGGAACCAGCGGCGGGCTCGCGCGGGCTCGATGCCCATCGCGCGCAGGTCTGCGTCCTTCAGCCGCCCCTCGGGCTGCGAGGCGACCCGGTCCATCAGCGCCTGGGCCCAGCGGGGGGCTTCATCCGGACGCTCCAGGGGGCGACAGCGCTTGCAAGGACGGAAGCCTGCGCGCAGGGCTTCTGCGGCCGAGCCCACAAACTCCACGTTTCGTTTCAGGGGCTTGCGGGCGCGGCAGGACGGGCGACAGAAGATCCCCGTGGTGCGCACGCAGGTCCAGAAGCGGCCGTCGTAGCCTGCGTCGGACCGTAGGAACGCGGCGAGCATTTCGTCTCTGGCCATATCGAGCTGCATGGATGCAGAGTGATGTCCAAACCGCGTCTCCGCTACCGGAGAATCGACACGCAATTCGAAGAGGAATCCACGGCCCACCAGGACCCGGATGGACCATGCTTGCCCAGATGATCTCCCTGGTCTTGACCGCTCTTGTCGCCCTTTCGCCCGCCGACGAGCTCTCGGATCGCATTGCAGCCCTCGGAAAGGCGGGCCAGCAGGTCGAGGGGTCGGCTGTGCGTGAGGTGGCTGCGCTGGGGACCCGCGCCAGCCTGGATGCGCTGCTCGCCTTCTTCGAGTCCAACACGGCGCCCTATCCGCGTGTGGCCACAGTTCGGGCGCTCGCCGCCTATGGTGGGGACGATGCGCTGGCGGTGCCGGCCCTCGAGTTCCTCGTCCTCCAGGCCACCGGGGCCCAGGAGCAGGCGGTGGCGGCGGCCGCCCTGGAGACGATCGATTCGTTTCCCGTCCTCGGGCGCGGCTATCTGCGGGGGATCGTGGGCCTGCCCGCACCCGACGAGATTCGCGCGCGCGCCCTGCTGCTTCACGCACGTGAGGCCGACGACGAGGACAAGGAGTGGTACCGCGAGCTCGCCGACCCCGAAGAGGACAAGCGCCTGACGGCTGTGCGAAGGTCGGCACGGAATGCGCCAGGTGGGAAGGAGTCGCCCAAGTTCGCCCATCGCCTGCTCGAGCTGCGGCGGGTGGCTTTTCTCGCGGCGGCCGAAAGCTACAGCCCCAACGCACTGCTCGCGCTGCACAAGAAAGAGCAGGACCACGAGCAGCTGCTTGCGATCGTGAGGGAGCTCGGGCGCCGTGAGCACCGCAAGGCCGAGGGCCTTGCCAGGGATCTACTCGAATCGGTGGACCCGCCACACCATGTTCGTTTCGCAGCGGCTGAGGTGCTGCTCGCGCTGCGCGGCGTGCGGGCCCTGGATGAGTTCGCCGAGCTCGCTGTCAAGGTGGCGACACCGCCCCTGCTGCGCAAGGAGCTCGCTGGGCTCGTGGCTACGGGGGCGCCGGCCAAGCTGAGGTCCAAGCTCGTGAAGCGCATTGGCCGGGGCCGAACTGGGGAGCGCACCTTCGTCCTCCTCGCCCTGCGCGGGCTGCAGGACGGCAAGGCGGTCGCTCGTGCACGCGAGGAGCTGCTGGTGACCGACCTAGACATCGTCGCCGCCGCTGCCGCCTTCCTCGGCGCCGCCGGGCAGGCCGCCGACATCGAGCCCATTCGGGAGCTCTTCGTGGGCTCGGAGGAACGGTCCGTGGTTGTCGCAGCGATGGAGGCCTTGACCGAGCTCTACCAGGGCAGCGAAGACTGGCAGATGCAGCTCGCCTCCTACGCCAAGGGGACGGATTCCCTGCGGGCTCCGCTCGCGGTGGCGGAGTACGTTCGGCTCAGCGGCGGATCTCAACCTGAGATCCTCCTTGAGCTACTCGCCCATCCCAACTGGTCTACGCGCCTTGCGGCGCTTGAGGCCCTAGCGGGCCTGCGGGACATGGCCTACCTCGGGCCCATCATCGAGCAGATGCAGTCGGAGGTCGGTCGGATGCGGCTCGCCTTCGCCGATGCTCTGTTCGACCTGACGGCGCAGCTCTTTGGCACCCGTGCGAAGGCCTGGCAGGGCTGGTACGAGGGCGAGGGCAAGGACCTGGAGCTGCCTGGCGAGGCTGCGATCGCGGAGGCACGGCGATTGCGCGCTGAGCGGCGCTCCCGGGAGCGCACCGAGGTGAGCCGCTTCTTCGGCATCCCCCTCGAGACCGAGCGCATCATTTTCGTGCTCGACGTCTCCGGCTCGATGGTTACCAGCTTGCGCGGCCTCTACCAGGGCAAGCCTGGGGAGCCGCGTATCGATCGCGCGAAGGGGGAGCTCATCGCCGCGATCCGCGACCTCAAACCGACCGCGCAGTTCAACATCATCGCATTCTCATCGGCTGTCAACGTGTTCAGCGATCGCTCGGTTGGCGCGGAAGAGGCGCCGGCGAAGGACGCAGCGATCGACTGGGTCTCGGGATTGGGAGCCATCGGTGGGACCAATTTGTACGGGGCCGTAGTGCGCGCGCTCGACGATCAGCACGTGGACACAATCGTCGTGCTTTCGGATGGCCAACCGTCGACCGGCGGCATCGTTGACCCCGGCGCGATCCGAGAGGCCATTCGCCGTCGCAACCAGGGACGACGCGTGGTGATTCACACCGTTTCTTTAGGGACGGAGCTACCGGTGCTGGAGTGGTTGAGCCGGGACAGTGGCGGCACCCACGTGAAGCACATCAACTGAGGCTGCCCAATGACCCCGGCGCGCGGAAATCGTGTGTTTTCAAGACTTTGTGATGACTCGCTGGCTTGTGACGCGGCGTTCTATCGGCCGGCTGCGGGCGTCCCATTGCGCGGATCAGGGAGCTGTACCACGGGCCATTCGCCGCGCTGCTGTCGGCGGATGACGAGGCGTTCGAAGCGACTTCGAGGAGGCGTTTGAAGGACCGAGGTCAGCCGCTGATGGGGTCGTGTCATGCACGCTTGCAGCGATGCACGTAAGGCTGAACAGCGCGCCCATGGACGCGGTGCAAACGGGGTGTTTTGGGCGGTGTCTTGCGCTTTGATCACACGCCGTTCACGGCGGTGGCCAAAAAAAATCGGGTCTACTGCGTGACTCCAACCTAAGGGATCAGCCAACGTAAGCCGAAACGTAGGGTGTGCAGCGAAGATCGTTTCTTCGATGTACCTTACGACCATGACATCAAGCCGGCGCGCCGGTGCCCACGGTGGGCGCGGGCGCGCCGCTTCTATTCCGGCCCGGTTTCCGGCTCACCAAGGGTCCAGCGTGCAGCGAACTGTGGCGTGGTCATGAACTCAGCATTCCTGCGCCTAGCTCTGAGTCTTGTTGCGTCGACCGTCCTGGTGTCGGCCCTGCTCGCGTGGAGCGGGACTCCCCCGGCCTCGATCTGGCAGGCGATCCGCGCGCTGGATCCAGCGGTGCTCGCGCTAGCGCTGGGGGTTCAGGCGGCCATCTACCCCCTGCGCGCAATGCGCTTTCGCGCGCTCCTCGGTCCTGGGCAAGCGGCTCCGCTCGGGCGCCTGGTACCGGCGACAGCCGCCCATAGCCTGGTCGCGTACCTGCTGCCGGCCAAGCTGGGCGAAGCGTCGCTGGTGCTCTACCTCGAGCGCGGCCTGGGTCTCTCGCGTTCCCGCGGACTGGCGGTGCTGCTGGTCGCACGCGCGCTCGACTTTGCAGGCGTGACGGTGGCGTTGACGGTGGCCTGTCTGGTGATCGGCGCGCTCGGAATCGCACCCGCGGCACCTTGGCTGCTGCCGCTCGGCGCCCTGCTGGTGGTGCCTGCGTTGTTGCTTTCCGTCGTGGCGGTGCGCGGGGCCAGTCTCGTGCGCTGGGTGCGGTCCATCGGTAGGGGGCTTCCGGGAATGGGTGAGGGCGGACGCTTGGACAGGATCGCGGGCAAGGTGGAGGCAGCCCTCGATGAGGTGCGCGGACAGCGGCTGGCGCGCGCGGCGCTGTGGACCCTGCCGATTTGGGCGGCCGTTTTCGCCTACTACGGCGTCCTTGCCAGGGGCCTGGGCCTCGATTCACTTGGGCCCTTCGAGGCGGTCTTCGGCGCCAGCCTGGCGGTCCTTTCGAACCTCCTACCGATCAACGGTTTCGCCGGCTTTGGCACCCAGGACGCGGGCTGGGTCTTCGGCTACACCGCGATGGGCGCGTCCCAGGAAGCGGCCGTAGCCAGCGGCCTGGCCTTCCACCTGATCTACGTCGCGGGGATGGCGGCGTTCGGCGTCCTGGGGCATGCCCTGGTGGGCAAGGTTCAGCCGTCTGCCGACAGCCCTCAGGCGAACGAAGACTAGCCGTCTTTCCCACAATCCTGCTCGCCGGCGGCGATCGCCGCGGCGACCGCCTTGCCAACGATCTTGGATCCCGCCGGGGTGAAGTGCAGGAAGTCGTAGTAGGTGTCGAAGTCACGGGGCAGATGCGGCATCAGGTCGAGCTGCTCGGCGCCGGCGTCCTCCGCCACGCGCGCGGCCACCGCGTCGAGTTTGCCCATCAGCTCACAGACGACCCGATGGGTGTAGTAGGTATCGAGGTGCTCGACGTAGGGTCGCCCCTGGCCAAAGTTCCACAGGCGGGCCTGCTCCTCGGGCGTGAACTCCTTTTCGAACCAGGGCTGGCGCACGACGAGCACGCGGCCGGCGTGGCTGCGGCAGGACACGATCAACTCGCGCAAGTGCTTCTCGAAGAACGCCAGCATGGGCGTGGGATCGGGCACCTCGTCCAGCAGCGTGGTGGCCTCGGCGCGCATACGGCGGTTCTTGACGAGGCTCTTGCCGGCCCCGGACTTGCGGGCCAGTGGGCGCCGGATGCGCGCGTCCAAGCGGCGCAGGAGGCGGTAGAGGGCGAGGTCCTTCTTCGTCCAGCCGAAGGGACCCTCCGGGTGCTCGGAGCAGACGTCGCGCATGGGGCGGCTGCCGGGCTGCAGCGTGGGGGGCGTCTTCTGTTCCAGCCATCCGACCATGTCGCTCGCCCCGACCATTAGGACGATGACGTCCAGGGATCGGAAGCGGTGGATGGTCTTCTGCATCACCGTCTGGATCGTCTGGCAGGGGACCAGGGACTGGGACACGTTGCCGACGTGGGCCTGCCGGGTGCAGTGCTTGTTGAGTTCGCCCTGGACGACCATGGGCCAGGTCTTCTCCTGATCGAGGAGGTAGCACTCCGCGGCGCTGCCGCCGGCCACCAGCACGCGCAGGACCGCGTCGAGGTCGCCGGGCAGGTCGTCGCCGCGCTCCCCGTCGGCGTTGATCGAGTGCCGCACCAAGGGATCGAGATCGGGCAGGGCGTCGCGGTCCAGCTCGAGCTCCAGGCGGGCGTAGGGCTGGTGGACGAAGTACTGGCCGCGCACGTTCAGCCACAGGCGCGCGCCCAGTTCGGCGAGCACAAAGGCGACGGGCGGGCCCAGAATCAGCGCGAGGATCCACTCCATGGCAGTCAGGCGGAACGAAGTTTCGCTGTGAGGGCGGCGTACAGGTCCATGTAGCGATCGCCGCGGTAGACGAACAGGACCTGCAGGGCGCCGTAGAGGGCGACGTAGGCGAGGCCGGCGATGAAGAGGGGCGCGAAGCCCTCGAAAGCTAGGAAGTGATTGGCGGCGGCTAGGGCGGCGACAGAGACCAGCGTGGCGAGCGCCCCGCGGAGGACCGCGTATGAGATCCAGTCGCCGAGGTGGATGTCCAGCTGGCCACAGACGTTGCCCGCGAACCAGAGGGCGAAGAGAACGTTGGGGATCGCTGTTCCCAGGGCCACGCCCACCAGGCCGTACGGGCCCACCAGCGCTACGCTGATCACCAGGTTTGCCAGCCCCATTCCAAGTAGGCCCAGGGCGGGACCCTTCGGCCTACCCAGGCCCATCAGCACCGGCAGGGCGACGGCCCGCACGGGCAGGAACAGGAAGAACGAGAGCATCAGGATTTGGAGCAGACGCCCGGAGAGCTCGTTGTTGGAGTTGGTGGGAAGCCACCAGCGCAGGAAGGCCGGGCCTAGGACCATCAGGTATCCGCCGATCATCAGCACCAGGACGGTGGCCACCTTCGACCACTTCATGAAGATGTCTCCAACCTCGGCCTCGCGGCCCTTGGAGCGCAGCTCGGTGGCCATGGGCATCACGACCATGCCGATGGCGAGGAGCAGATTGATGAAGGGGTCGAAGATCTTGTTGCCAAGCCCGTAGACGGTGGCGTCCTCGGGGTCCATGAAATTGCCGATGACCAGTGCGTCGAGGCGGAAGGCGAGCAAGGCGCCCATGTTCAGCAGGAACGCGAAGATGCTGAACGAGAGGATGCCCCGTGCGCCGGCCCAGTTGAGAGGGCCTGGCCGAAAGCGCACTGGAGCGTGGCGCCGGGCAGAGACCGTCGTGGAAATCGCAAACTCGATGCCGGCCACGATCAGCTGCACGGAGGCCAAGGCGGTTAGGTTCGCGCGCCAGCTCAGCAGGGCCACCGTCAGGCCTAGCTTCACGAAGAAGCCGCCGGCCATGATGAGGTTGCGGACGATGAAGTCCTGGTGCGCGTCGAAGACGGCGTAGGGAAGGCGCAGGGCGAAGCCGGCGGCCAGGTGCACGCTGATGATGAGCAAGGCCGTTCGAGCGTCGGTCACCCGGTCAGGCTCGAGGTTCCAGCCGGCGCTGATCGAGGGGAAGAGCGCGTACAGGGCTAGGCCCACCATTAGGGCCACCGAGCCCATCAGCAGGGTCAGGGTGATGCTCTCGCCCAGGGCCTTGTTGGCGCCTGCGTGGTCGCTTTTGCCGAGCTTGGCGCTGACCGCGCGTACAGTCGCCATCGGAACCCCGAGGACGAGCAGCTGCAGCGGCCCGGTCATCGAGACAATGACCTCCCATACACCGAAGGTTCGTTCCTCCAACGCCCCCAGCGTGTACGGGGTGAGCACCATGAACACGAGGATCTGGACCACATTCAGGGTCCAGTTGGAACCGATGTTCTTAAGCAAGGTGGTGGAAGGAAGGAGGTCGGAATGCCGGCGAAACTAGATCATCGGCCGCCAGCCATCTTCGGGCACTGTCCCCCTTCGAATTCAGCGCTGGTCGCCCTGCGAATTCCCGGAATCCCCAGGCTTGGCACCTAAGCCGTCTCCGAGGGAGCTCGTTTCTACGAGCCAGCTCGCTAGGTGTTTGTATCCGGCGCCGGACAAATGCAGTCGATCCGCAGCGAACGCCGGGTTCAGGGCGCCGTTTTCCAGGACCACCGGCGGCCGGGCGGTCGCCACGAACGTGGCGCCGGCGCCGGCGGCCGCCTGCGCGAGGGCCGCATTGGTCTCGACCAGGCTCGCCACCTGCTCGGGGGAGAAGTCCACCTCGGGGAGCAGGCCGAGCAAGGTCACCGGGAGGCCCGGACGCAGCTCGCGGAGCTCAGCCAGGAGCTCGGCTACGCGGCCGGCCAGCAGCTCCGGCGCCTGGCCGTAGCGCCTGAAATCGATCGAACCCGCGTACAGCACGGCCCCGGCGGGGTCCGGCGGCAGGCTCAGCTCCAGGCGCGAGCGGAGCAGCGCCAGGTCCTCGTCTCCGATGCCGCGGTTGAGCGTGCGAATCCCGGGGAAGTGGGCCACCAGGTCGAAGCGCTCGATCGTGGACGAGCCCAGGAAAACCAGGGCCCCCTGCGGAGCCTGTTCCGCCCCGAAGCGGGCGAGCCGCCCCTGGCGGTGGTGGTAGCGCTGCCGGGAGCTGCGCACGGCCTGGGGCACCACAAAGGTGCGTAGCCGCCATCCGCCCGGCACCAGATCGAACCATGCCAGGGCTCCGTAGCCGGCTGCCAGGGCGAGGACGAAAACGAGAAAGGGGCGAACGGCGGACATGGCGACGTGCAGGGTACGCCTCCCGGGTAGACTTCGCAGCCATGCCTGCCGACAACGCACAGGCTCAGATCGAGCTGCATCGCGCCCTCGCTCCGCGCTACGCCTACCGCTACTCCTTCCCGTTCAGCCGGCTGTTCCAGCAGGACTGGCACGCCGAGATGATCAGTCACGTGGAGGCCGGCTCGACCCGCATCCTCGACCTCGGCTGTGGAACGGGCTTTTTCCTAGCCGAGCTTGAGGAGAAGCACCCCGGGTCCATCGGGCTCGACATCAGCCACGAGATGCTGCGCGTCTCCGAGGAGTACGTGCCGGGCGCTCGGCTGGTCACCGCCGACGCCGAGAAGCTGCCGTTTCACCCTTCGGTGTTCGACGTGGTCTTCTGCAAGGGCAGCCTGCACCACACCCGGGACCATGTGGGCTTTCTGAGCAACTGCCGCGAGGTCCTACGGGACGGGGGCCGGCTGATCATGAGCGAGCCCTGCAACGACAACCCGATCATTCGCCTGGCCCGCGCGATCCTCTATCGCAAGAGCCAGCACTTCGATGTGGGGGATCAGGGCTTTACGAAGAAGGGCATCGTCGGTCTGTGCGAGCAGGCGGACTTCGAGATCGAGAAGGTGAAGCGGTACGGGGTGTTTGCCTACGTCTTCGCTGGCTTCCCCGATCACCTGGGGATCCTGCGCTTCCTGCCTGGCAACTACTGGATCACGAAGATGTTCCTGGGTCTCGACCGGGTGATTTGTGCGATCCCAGGTCTGTCGCTGCTGGGG
>CAYWNK010000040.1:0-30706 GCA_964459495.1 uncultured Planctomycetaceae bacterium | reverse complement strand
GCCCCCCACTCTTCGCGGCCCCCAGGATGCCCCGATTCTCGCCGGTCTCCTCGACCCGCACCCGGGCGCGCGAGCCAGCAATCCCCGCCCGCTCGAGCGCCTTCACGACTAACCCGCCCGGGGCGAAGCGAGCCCCGTACCTGACCAGGAGCCGGGCCTCAGCTTCGCGCTGGTCGATCCCGCCGAGCTGGCCCGCCGCCTGGTGGAACCCCTCGAAGGCTTCGCGGGTCTGGAACACGTACTCCCCTGGGGACTCGACGGTCCCCCGCTTGCCCTCTTCGGGCGGGATCCCCCCTGCGGGGAACCAGGTCAGGAGGAAACCGAGGGCGAACAGGCACGAGACGACCAGGAGCACACGGCCGCCGGCTTTGGTGAGCTTGGACATGCAGGACCGGTAGGCGCTAGGTCCTTGGAGCTCCCCGAGAGCGGTGCGTCGCACCAGCCAGTTCGGCGCCGCAAGTCCGCACGCAGCGCAGCCGTAGAGCCCGCCAGCCAATCGGGGAAATGGCCCATAGCGCCGGTTGCCATCGAGCCCAGTCGGGGCAGTTTGCTCGCCCCAACGATGCGCGGTGGGCCCGGGCTTCGAGGGCTGAGCGCACGCCTGCGGTTCGTCGGATAATGTCGCCCAAGAAGAGCATTCCCCGGGGCTCGAGGCCACCTGCTAACCGGACAACAGGGGGTTTTGCGACCAGCCGGGAACCCGCTGGAGCCATCTAGGACCCACCGGCGATGCTCTGGCTTCACTGCTGCCGGGCCGGCGAGTCGGGACAGTTCGCTTGCGCCGCGCTTACACGAATCGAGGGGGCCGACGGAGGCAACCCGAGCACCCCTCCCCCCTCTAGCAGCCAGTAGAGCAGGGGTGCCCAGGTGCCGCCGAGGCAACACCCCTGGGGTGCCTGCCCCCATCTCGTGGCCCTGACGGCGGTCCGGGGTCCCCCTCCAGTTCAGGGGTGTGGGTGCCCTGGCACCACCCCTAACACCCCCGCCGGGCACCGTCCCGAACCCGACTTCACCCGGGGCAAAAGTCAACGCACAGGGCCAGGAGGCGCGGTGCTGGGCCGATGGCCCTTCTATGCCGCACGTCAACCTCCGCAAGAAGGGTTCCTCCAAGGGCACCCCTGGCAACACCACCCCAGGCACCCCCGCCGGAGAGCTTCCGCCGGCGCTCACTGTCCGCGAGGCCAGCGCAGCTGCAGACGTCTCCGTCCAGGCGCTCCGCCGCCGGCTCGCTCGGGGTTCCTTGACTGGCACCACCCTGAGGGTCGGTCGGGACGACGTGACGGCCATCGCCCGCGAGGAGCTCCTACGCGTCTACCCCGACTCAACCCTCGCCCGCCTCGTCGAGACCCTCGGGCCGCTGGACGATCTTGGGGGTGCTCGGGTTGTTGGGGGTGGTGCCCCGCAGGCACCTCAGGTGACACCCCAGCAGACACCCCAGGCACCCACGCCCGGCGCGGTGGGCGAGGGGGGGGCACCGCCGGCAGCCCCCGACGTCGCCAAGGTCCAGGCCGAACTCGAAGCCGCCCAGCGGAAGGCCGCCGAAGCCCTGGCGAAGCTCGAGCAGCAGCGGGAGCGCGCGGCCACCGCCGAAGGCCAGGGCCAGCAGGCCGTCGCCGCCCAGCGCCAGGCCGAGCTAGCGCTCGAGCAGGCCCGGACGGAGCTGGTCGAGTCTCGGGCCGACCTCACCGGGGCTCGCGAGCGCGCCGCCCAGGCCGAGGCCAAGGCCGCCCGGGTGGGGGACCTTGAGGCCAGGGCCACCCGAGCCGAGGCCCAGGCCGACACGGCCCGCCAGGAAGCCCAGGGGCTCACGCTGACGCTCATGTCGGCGCAGAAGCGAATCCTAGAGCTGGAGAGCCCGACCATCGAATCCGGGGCCCTGGGGCCCGTCACGGAGCGTCTGGAGAGTCTCGACGCGCGCACCCGCTGGGACCCGCTCGCCAAGATGGCGCTCGGCGGGCTCGTGGTCGCGGTGGGGGGACTGAGCTGGATGTTCTCGGGCGCGAAATCCGAGGTGCACGCAGCCAAGTCGGAAGCTCAGGCAGCCGAGTCGGAGACGGCTCAGGTGCGCGGCACACTGGGGGAGACGCAGGCCCAGCTCCTCGACGCGCAGTCCACGGCCCTCGAGGCGGAGCGCAGCGCGCGCGAGCTCGCGGACAAGGCGAACGCATCGCAGGCCGAACGAGATCAAGCGCAGCGCGAGCTGTTGGAAGCCCAGCAGGCCCTAGAAGCGCACCGAGCCGCTGGCGTGTTGCGGGCACTCATCAACAGGATGCGATAAGAGTCCAGATCAGGATGAGGAAGCCCAAGGGTCTCCCTACATCTCATCCTCATCCCACAGACTCTTACACCATTCGCGGTAGAGCCCAACAAGTTCGCGGATCACGCCCAGCAACACAGCAAGCAGCACAATCCAATCCATCCAAAACCCTCCTTGGGTTGTCCCAACAAGGACGCCACACTCACGCAAAAGCACGCGGGTGCACCCCCCGGCGTGAGACCTCGCCAGAGGTAGACCTCTCGCCTAGAGCGATCTATTTATCGTGAGCCCAAGGCGGCGCCGCGTTCGCGGCTCTACTCGCGCCCGTATTGGCCGGCGCGACGCTTGCTCTCACTGCGCGACGTGCGCTAAGTGAAAGCCGACGCCAGTATCGAGGAGGCGCAGGCCCTGCGCAAAGGGGTCCAGGTCATTGTGGGGGAGCCCCACGCGGCGCTTGCGTCCTTTGGGGCCCAAGGGACTGGCCAAGTCACGACCCCTGATCACTATCCCGACGGTAGGCGTTTGCCTCTGAATCGACCTCGATGGTGAGGAGGAGCCGCTCTGGATCTCGGAAAGGCGAAGGCCCCGCACGATGCGCAGGGCCTTCGTTGTCCCAGGCACAGTAGATACCCCGTGAAGGGCGGGCTGCTGGCGCCAACGAGACGGCGTTTGGTACGCACTACTAAGATGCCTGAACGAGAGAATCATGACCGGGTAAACCAGATTTTTTTTGGAGGGGGTTCTTGGGTGTATAACCCGCCCTGCCCCTGCTGCTTCGTGGTAAGAAAAGAGAGTCAAGAGTCGCACACTTGAAGGGCTGCTAGGCGGTGTTTGGTACGCACAGCTAGTTGATTCTCCCGGATAGAGGTGCGGCTCTCTAGTAGGAAGGAGAACAGCTATGCACAGCGACACGTTCGCTCTAGCGCTCGTCCTCGCCCTCGGCTTCAAGCTGATTGGCGTTGGCTTACAGAAAATCCGCCAGCAGACCCTAGGCACCCTTCAGGCACCAGGTCCTCTCTTGCTGATCGCGGGCCTGGCCCTTGTCCTGTCTGTCGTCGATGTGGTGGTCAATGCTCGTCCATGGACCAATCCGATCGAGGCTCTCGTCCAGCTATTGAAGGCTGCTGGGTAGTTGATCCTCGGTGTGGAAACCACCGGCGTTGGAGCTCTCATTGGACTTCAGCGCACCGCCGCCCCTCGACAATTCGAGGGGCGTGCGCTCCCCGTCCGCCCGAGTTCCCCCTCCATGGCATCGAGTCGCGAAGCAGCGATTCAGGAAGGGAAGCGAGTCTCAACCGCACTGGCAGCAAGAGCGATTCGTGGCGACGAGGCCGCAGCGAACGAGCTCGTCGCCTTTCTCCTTGAGCTCGACCAGCGGACCCACGACCTCCCTCGTGTACCCCACCGCATCCGTGGTCAGGGCGCGACCCAAGAAGACCTGCGTCAGGAGACCATGTGCGTCGCCCTTGAGCGTATCGAATCGCTGAGCGACCCAGAGCGCACGATCCCGTGGACGTACCGCATCGCGCAGAATTCCCTGCGCAACCACTACCGCCGGGAATGCCGTTTGGACTACTCCTCAGAAGTTCCTGAGGATGCTCTGCGTCCTCCGATGCTCCTCAACTACGAGGCCAAAGACGCGCTCCGGGTGATGATCTCAAAGCTGCAAGCGACCCTTAGCGCAGAAGACCTCGACCTATTCCTGATGCACCATGTTGCTGGCATCACGTACAAGCAAGTTGCCCTCGAGCACCACCTGAAAGAAGGCACTGCTCGAGTTCGTGTTCATCGAGCCAGGATTCGTGCGCTTGATGCCCTCACTGCGGCATAGCTGGTCGGCCGCTCCAGTTCTTTAGCGAGGTCGCCCAATCACAGAGGCCTGGTATCCGTACCAACGCAACGTCCAGCCGCGCCGGTTCTTCGCAGCCACGCGCTCGTATGTCCGGATCGGTCATCGGCGCTCGTTAGGTACGTCGCCTTTTCGCAGGCGATTCAAGGCTCGGCGGGACTCGACCCTCGCCAAGAGAGAGGATGCGGAATGGCTTTGCAGTCCCCTTCGTTGCGCCCGACCAGCGCTTGCGCGCCCAAGACTCTAGGTCGCTCACTCGGAACATTTGCGTTCGGCTCGTGATGCGAAGCATGGGAGGGAGCTCCCCGGCGCGCCTCCTGATTTACCCTGGGCGGTGACCGCTGGGCTGGGAAGGCGACACTCTCGAACTGGCAATTGCAGATTCGGACCGCAGATCGGCCACTTGTATTCCAGGCCTCAACCTGCATCCGCGCCGCACTCGAGCGGGCACCCCGCTAGGCAGCAAGCGCCTCGCTCGACTTGGTTCGGCGGGGCGCTTGTTGCGTGAGGGGTAGCCGGCCCCCGGCCTAGCGACCTAGCCCTACGCACGCGCGAGATATTCAAGCCCGGCGTCTTTGATGCAACACGCTCTATTCTCTCGATGGTTAATCCCAAGAGGCGCTAGCTTGTTGGCATGGCTTCTGTGACATGGGAGGGGGTACGCGCAGTCTGGGGGATGCTGACGCGACCCAGCGCCCGGCACCTAGCCGTGCTGCTGTTCGCTGGACTTCTTGCATTTGATCCGTCGAGCGTGCTGGAGCCTCTCGGGGTTGAGGCGTGGAGTTCCCGACTGCGCCCATGGGCTGGAGGCATCTTCCTCCTCCTCTCTTGCTTGTTTGCGGCCTACGCAATCGAAGACGTCTGGAGGGCTGGATGTCGCAAGCTCGCTTCCCATCGAAGGAGAAAGCGACTGGAGGAGCGGCTCCTTGACCTGACGCCTGAGGAGAAATGCACACTTAGCTTGTTCGTATTCAAGCGGACTCAGGGGCATGAGCTTGCCACATCGCACGGCGCGATCCATACCCTGGAATCTGAGATGGTCATCACGAAGACCCTCAATGTCGGTCGGTGGGAAATGGATCGAGCGACTGGCAAGCGCGTCTATTACGCCGACTACACCATCGACCCCTGGGTTTTTCGCCACCTGACCGAGAACGGCGAACTATTGGAGTAGTTTGATCCGCCCCCGCAGTTGGTCGCCTGCGCCCCGTCGAGAGTGCGCTCCAGGCCTCTTGGCTCTGGTGTGCACGGGGCGCCGCCTGCGCGGGCGGTTAGCTGTCTTTGGACGCCGGTGGCCGGTCGTGGGTGTCTAGCCCACTCACGGCCTGTCGCTGGAACCATTGCGTCACGCGCTGCAGCTTGGCAGCGAGGTTCTTCCCTCTTGGGAGCCTCGAGCCACAGCGCTACCCAGCGACACCGGCGATTTCAGGATGGGGGACTTAGCTCCGGCATATCGTCAGAGCGTGAGGCATTACAGAGCCTGCATGCGAGGACGAGGTTCTCCTGACGGTTCGCACCGCCTCGAGCCCTAGGGATCACGTGGTCGAGCGTGAGCTCTGCTCGCCGCATCTGATAGCCGCACCAATGACAGGCGTTGCCATCGCGCGCCAGCAGAGCCTTGTAGAGCTGGGGACGTCTTCGCCCACTGGGCTTGCGCGCCCGTTCTGAAGCTTTCCGCATCGGTGGCGGTTGAAGTGCGCAGGCGATGGCCCGCTCAGGATTCCGCTTGAACCAGGGCCCTGTGGTCCCGTGCACGTAGACGAGCGGTCCACCAGGCATTCCCGGCCAGTAGTCCACCGTGAGAGGCCCGCGTACCTGCCAGCGGCCACCGCCCATGTCGTGAGCCGTGACGCCGTGGGCGAGCGCTAGCAACGCGAAGTCCTGGAAGCGCAGATCCCGAGGATGATCCTCGAGGTGGGGGAGGCGTACGCTGCAGCTACGGTGTTTCGTCGCCGCGTACTCAGCATGGCGTAGCGCTCTCCGAAGACGGCGATACTCGTCTCCGGCGTGCCGAGCCGGACGTGGAAGAGCCGCCGCCCGCTCACGACGCCTCTTCGCCTGACGGCGCTGCTTGGCGTTGATCTTCATGCTGCACCGTCCTTCGCGTGGCCGTTGACGATGGACCAGTGGCGGAAGACCGACCGGCTAACGAGCAGCTCGCCGCTTTCCAGCTTCACCGGCGGGAACAGGCCGGCTCCCACGAGACCTAGGAGCCCTTCGGCATCCAGGACGATCCCGAGGCCGCGTAGCAGCTCCAGAGCGGGGGATAGGCCCTGCTGGGCAGCCCTAGGCTGCTTGCTGGTAGCGCTCATCGTGCACCTCCTGCTCCCGCGAGAGTCAACGGGCGGCGATTCAGGACCCTGCGACGGCCAGCCTCCGGCGCCATGCCTTGGCAACGCTTCTCGTACCAGGCCCGGAAGTCTCGCTCCTTGACGACCCGGAACGATCGTGGAGCATCCTCCGACGGCCAGTGCTCGACTGGCATCATGTACTCCAGGTCGGCCTGGGTCATGTTGAACGCCTGGGCCAGGTGGAAGATCGACAGCAGGCCCGGTGCAACCTCTACCTGCCCAGCTTTCAGCTCCTTGCGAGCCATATTGACCATGTGCCGCTGCATCGCTCGCACTGTGTGCTTTTCATTAGGCTTCATAGCGAAAGCCCTCCAGTGCGCACGCCTGCGATGTAGAACCCGCTGCGCTCTCCATCGAGACAGCCGCTCTCCTTCCAGTGAAGGCACACGCCTGACAACCTGCGGTTGATCAGAACGCCCTGGAACGCAGGCCGGCCGTTGTCACGCCAGGAATAAGCGAGCACGGCGGTCGACATCCCGGCTCCGGTGTAGCGCATCGCAAGGCCCGAAGCGCCCTCGACGAACCTCTGGGAATCCTCCTCGGATTCGTCCTCGCCGAACAAGTCCTCACAGAGATCGCTGAACTCGGTGGCGCTGGGGCCTTCGTCCCGACCAGACCTGGTCAACTTCGCGCGATGCACGTCCCTGTCGAAGGGATCCGGACTATTCGCACAGGCACACGTGTGCGGCAGCAATGCCGCAGAGATAGACTCTTGCATAGCGACTCCTCCTGTGAGTCGTCAGCGGCGGCGGTCCCCGAGTTAGCGCTTAGGGGCCCGTCGTCGCGTCTTTTTGTTGGTTAGTCGTCTTCAGTCAGTTGCTCGTGAGTTTCGCGCACAGCATGCCGTACAGCCGCGGCCTCGCTGTTCAAGCCCTCGGCCTCTTGGATTTCACGGATCTTGTCTCGATCCTCCGACGTGAATCCAACTGGGAATGGTCGACGAGTCTCGCCGTCCTCCGGTTTGCGACCTGGCTTGCTGTTGGTTTCGCTCACAACATCAACCTATGCCACTCTCCCACACAAAGCAATACTGATATCGCAATTAAGCGATAGGGCTTACCCTGACTCTCAGTGTTCCGGCCCTCACACCCAAACAGCCTCCAGGTTCTCACGCACGGCGCGGATAATCGCCGGAATCGCGTCATCGTGGATGTTGAACTGATCAGCCGTGTCTAGCTGACCGGGGATCGAGTCGATGTAGGGAGCGAACGCGGCATAGAGCGCGGCCCTTGCGGGCATCGGCAGCGCTGCGAGGAGGTCGGTGCCGATCTTCCCCTCCGCTTCCAGCGAGCGACATACGTAGTTTGAAAGCTGGAACTCGCCATTCAGGATCGGTTGAGCTTTCCGCACCACGTTGATCGCGGGCCCGAGGACCGCAAGGGCAACGCCGTGCTCGGCCGCCACGTGGGCGATGGCTCCCTCGTAGCCTGCCAGCATCATGCGACGCGTCTGGTCGAGCAGGTAGCCGAGGCCGAGCTCGCATCCCTCCTTGTTCGTCACGGTAGGGGAGGCTTGGTGGAGATCATCCACCTCTTGGCAACCCGCCGGTAGATGCGCCTGGCGCCTCGTACGCATCTCCAAGACAAGCGCCCGCGCTTCCCCTCGCGTCAATCCCTCATCCAGTACGTCCACGCTGACGGTCTCGAAGCCCAGGATTCCGGGGTTCTGCTGGAGGCGCACCCTCTTTCCGCGCCCACGTGTCTTGAGGGACTCCTGCAACTCAGCTGCATACTGCTCGGGAGTCTGCAGGATGGAACACACTTGCCATCCACGTGCGAAACCGCCCTCGGTGCAGTAGAGCACCAGTACCACGGACCACGTTCCCCATTTGCGTTGATTCATCATTCACTCCTTGTCTCTCTTGGGAGGTAGCACAAGCCCATTGATGCGAGCAACAAACCTCGACTCTCGGTCGTACAAACCATCCACACTGCGCATGGACGGCAGGCCATCTCCCTGCGGGTTCAAGCCTTCGGGCAACTGGTGCCCGAGGACGTAGGGTGCATTCCCGTGCCCATCGGGGAAAGTCATGAGCACCACAACGGTCCCCTGGAGGCCGACTTCCTCCGCATGGGACTCATAGGCGCACGTCGTGTACATCGTCGGGTCCACGCCTTCCATGCGCTTGCTTCGGCGAGACATCCATACGAGCGCAGCATCGAGGATCGCGGCTAGCCGCTGCTGCCCTTCAGCTCGAACTGGGTACTCTGCACCAGGCTCTTGCTTGCTCAAGGCGACGAGCAGTTCCAGGGCCTTACGCAGCTTGGCATTTCGATGCTTAGTCGAGTGGGGGAAAGCCTTGAGCACGACGGGCGCAGGGATCGCACGCCACAGCGTCTCGCGATTCAGGTCGTCGATCGATGCCTCGATGTCCCCAACTTCAACGCAGCGAGCAACGGCAAGGCGGAGGGCCTGCACGTTGGCTGCGATCACAATGGGCCCATGGACACCTGCCTTGGCCCGCGTGCGGTTGATCTGGCTCGCGCCGAGGTTGGATCCGCAACGCGCCGCCCATTGCTGGAGGTCCTGATTGCTAGCCGCTCCGGTAAGCGCTTGGAGGACCGCCCCGTCACGCGCGAGCTTCCTGCCCGTCTCGTTCGACGTGGATGGGCGACCTGGGCCTCTCTGTGAATCGCTGGTCTCGAGCTCCTCGCGAGTGATTCCCTGACTCGACTTCGATGCCTCGGGAGTGCTCATGCTGCTCCTCGTCCGTTGCAGGCCTGCACGGTCAGAAGCCTGTGGAAATCAAGGTCTACTCGCATCCCAATGCGGGCGCGATCTAGTTCGACCACCTGATGCTGTCCACGGAGACGTCGATAGACCGCGAAGACTGCCACTTGCTGGGCGTTGGGCAGCGCCTCCAACTCCTCTGGCCCCATCCATGTGCCACCAGGGTCTCGGGCAAGCGCGCGCTCCCAGAGGATGCGCTCCGCATCGAGGATCGGTTCAGCTTGCGCTAGCTCGAGGTAGGCGCGCTGCACGTCGCAAGGGCTCACTTGGAACTCGTGCACGGCGCGCGAGAAAGGATCGGCGGATCCAGCCACCTGCCACCCACGAACAAGGTTGAGCACGGTGGACAAGGGCATGCGGTCAGCGAGTGACTCACAGGCGGGCGAGTAGGCTCCACCGATTAGCTCAAGGCCCTGGGTCTCGTCGGCTGCCCGCAGTTCTGCCCGTAGCTCATCGGCTCTCCGATTGGCGTCCGATGCGCTATCGAATGTGCCATGAGGCAGGACCTCGGCATCCCGCAGGCCCAATGCGCTCGCTACCCGCATCCAGGATGCGACACGGCCACGGATGCCGGGTTCCAGGTCCCATCCAAAAGCTTGATAGAGCTTGCGGTCCATGAAGGACGCGGCAACTCGCCCGCTGGATGCGGGTGTGGCCAGCACATCATCGAGACGCGCTTGCAGTGCCGCTGCAGGGCGACTTTCAACAGCGACAAACCAAGCCCGCAGGACTCCGGACGTTTCGGATAGCCGTACGACCGAGACGTGTTTGGTGCTGCTCATTGGACCGGCTCCTTGGGCAAGTCTGCGATGGGAGGGACGACCCGATGCTGGTGTGCTGATGACTCCTCAGGGAGCGGGCAGCGACCCATTCGACTCCCAGCGCCTGCCGCACGCTCGCGGGTCTGTGAGAGATGCCCTTCGTCGTCCCCTAGGCGATAACACGGGAGATCCACCGCAATAGCAGCCTCTCCTGTTGAGCCGCCCCTGTTCTTGGCGACGATCAGCTCGAGAGGCTCAATGCCTGGTTGGTACTCCCATCCATCTCTTGAAGCCTCGGCTTGCTTCTCGTCCCTCGACATTTGACGGTTTGGGCGATGCAGCAAGATCGCCGTATCTGCCGCCTGCTCAACAGCAGACGATTCAGCGATCTGCATCAGGTACGGTCGCTCGTTTCCCTTTGCACCTTCACGGTTGAGTTGGGCGACCAGGATCACGGGCACCTGAAGATCCGCTGCCAGCGACTGCACACGCGTAGCAGTATCGATGATGCGCAACCGGATCTCACGTTGCGGCCCTTCGACTAGGCCAATGTGGTCGATGACCACAAGGTCACAGTTTCCGCGTCGATGCTCGATCCGGCAGAGGCTTTCGATCTGTGCCATGGTGCGCACCTTGCGGCCGGGCTTGCCTTGGCTGCCTGCAATGAGCATCTGTGGTCCCTTGCTGCGGTCTTGGATCCGTTCGCGGATCTCACTCCAGCGCTCAGCTGTGAAGCAATCTCCCGGTCGATCGAACCACGACTCAGGGGTGCAAAGCTCCGCGGCCAGCATCCGCCGATAGAGGTCCTCCGGAGACATCTCCAGCGAAGCGACAACGGCACGCGGACGGCGACCAAGGTGCGCGACCTCGTGGCTGCACGCATGTCGGGTCATCTCCATCGCGAGCAGAGACTTGCCCGAACTCGTTCGGCCTCCTACGAGGTAAACGCGACCGGGCTTCAATCCGGGGACAAGGCCCCGCAGCTCGGGGATTCCGTGCGGCAACATCGGAATCGGCTTCCGCGCTGCAGCGAGGTCCATCGAGCGCAAGGCTTCCTGTCCTGCGTCGAATGTCTCGATCGCGGTCTCCGCAGTGGACGTAGCCGAGGCATCAACGGCTGCGAGCAACTCCTGGCGCAGCTCGTCTAGCACACCGTCAGCGAGTCCATCTCCTGCGAGTCGGGCCGCAACGTTGGCGCTCGTGGTTGAGAGCAGATCCGCCGCCTCGAAGTCCCGCATTCGCTGGACCTCTGAACGGCAAAACGATGCGTTGACCGAAAGCGCAGATGCGAGACCGCTCAGGTATTCCGCCGTGTAGGACGCTTGCCCATGTCGACCGAGTTCCGCGAGCACAGTCGCAATCGAGGGATCCTGGCCAACACGATGCAGCTCGAAGATCGCGTCAGCGACGGGTCGCAGCTCTCGTGGGAACTCCCACGGCGCGCCGTATTCGATCAGGGCATCAGCGCCACGCTTCGTGGCCAGCGCCATGCCGATCAGGCCGGACGCGACCTCGATGCGCTTGTCGTTGTGGGTGCTCATGCTGCTGAACCTCCTTCGGATTGGGCTCGGATCTCACGGCGCCAGCGGCGGAATGCGCTGGCCACGAGGCGTTTGGCTTCAATCACCTCGCGGGCGAAGTTGTCTCTGCGAGAGTCGTTCGCCTTGGCCTCCATGGCATACCGGAACCGCGCTGCGGGTTGGGTGCCGTTCTGTGTAGCGACCGACTGGGAAACCGCCCAAGTCCTTTCGATCGCGGCAGATACGAAGCCGACAGAGTCCACCCGATCTAAGAACGCCCTGCCATCGCACTCCCACCGCCCGGCCTCACGGCGCACCTCGAGCAGCGCTGAATCGATCTTTGTCGTGATCGCGGGCCTCGCCTCATCGAACACTCCTCGGGACGCCACGTGCCGCAGGTAGAGCTTCTCAGCGGGAGAAGCATCCTCGGGGACGGTGATCGAGGCGGGGTCCGCCGGCGGATCGTCCGCCTTCGGGAACAGCCTGGTCTGCATCCAACCCACGGTGCATCCGCTGTCGGCGGGGTACGGATCGCGTGAGTTGTTCAACATCCGGCCAATCCGCTCACACTCGGCCGTGAAGCCGGCATCGACGCCCTCGGAATGCTCAAGGACGCGGCGCGCTTGCTTCCCAAGCAGGTCCGGAAAGCGTTCACCAGGTCCATCGGGTCGAGTCCGAGTGCCGTCGCGCTTCGGCTTCGTTCGCTCGCGGATCCCGTGCTGGTCGCGGTAGTGGGCCTTGAGCACCCAGCGGATCCCATCGAAGTCGCGGGGTAGGGGCTTGGACTCGGTCTCACTCGTCGCTGATTCGCTCGAGGTCTTCGGATCGAGCTGGTCGTTCGCGCGCTCCTGGACTTCCTCAGGCGGCGAGGCGCTCCGGTCTAGGTCAGTCCAGTCGGCAGATCCGGGAACTTCCGCGTCCGTCGATGACCCGGAGTCCTGCAACCGTTCGGACTGGTCGATGGTGGATCCATCGAGTTGGCTCGCCTTCGGCTCGTGGTTGTCTGAGGACTTGTCCTCGACCTGGCTGGGAGCGCTAGCTCCCTTCTCCGAAGGAGAAGAATCCTTCCCAGAGAATCCTTCCCTGGTACGGGGGGACCCTTTTGTCCCCAGGGTGGGGGACTTTTTGTCCCCTGGTCCAGAGAGCGGAGGCGGGGCTGCAGCGGTTCCAAGAAGCTCGAAGGCGAGGGGTGTCAGGGCGTAGCGATAGCGCCCTCCACGGTCGGGTCGGGTGACTACGAGGTAGCCCAGCTCGACGAGATCCTGGGTCCGTCGGCGGATCGTCCTGGTCCGGTTTTTCCGGCGAGCTCGCCAGGCCTCAGTGGTCTCGTCCTCGATGGCCTCCATGGGCCCCATGAGGCGAGTGGCGAGGTAGGCCTGCCCGCAGATCGCGTAGCCGCGCCAGCGCTTTCCGTTGTAGTGGGCCTGGGCGATGATGTTGAGGAGCTCCTTTGCGGATGCACGTCGGCCAGCGCGCCAAATGAAGGGCATGCGCTCGCAGGCATCGGCCCGTAGGGCGCCTGATCCCGTGAATAGTGCGGGGGGGGGCGTCATGCGGCCTCCTCGCTGGCCTGCAGCCGCTCGAAGCCATAGCCGGTCGTGAGCCACGTGGGGAAGTTGATCGGCAGCACCTGCCGGATCAGGCCTGCGCGGAAGAGCTCGAGGATGACCTCGGCGGCTTGCTCCTCAGTGGCCTCTAGAACGGAGGCCAAGTCGGGCAGTGATGCGCACCTGAGGCCTGTCCCGCAGAGCGTTAGGACGGTGCGTTGAGCGGGGCTAATTGGGCGCAATTGGGCGCGATTGGGCGCATCATGGCGCAGAACTCCGGAGAACAGAGTGTCTGATTGTGTCATTTTGGGGCCTTCTGACCCCCCCTGAGGGCCCCCAGAGGGGCCTTTGACACGACTTCGCTTTTGGCTACCTGGATTTATGCGTGAGAACGCGACCCGAGGTGGGTCCGGTTGCTAGCCTAGGCGGCATCAGCAGGGGGGAACTCCTGTTGCTAGGTGCCCGGAAGGGCACTGGGAAAAGAAAACTGCCGCGCACCCCCACGTGCGGCCACAAGTCATCAGGCGTCCGCGCCACACGAGCCTCAGAGATTGCACCCTCTGGGGTTCGCTGCTTTAACAGCGAACCCAGCTCGCACGACACGGCAGGGATCGACGGGTCCAAGGACCCAACGGCGCCGGTAACGACGACCCTAGCGATTGGGTGGCTCAAATGCCCGGGGGTGGGTGCGGAAGTCTTCTGGGCCACCAGCGCATCTCGCTCTGCATAGGCTCGTCGCTGTTGTCCTAGGCCAGGCATCAGGGGGATTCCCAGCTCTCCGAAATGGCGGAAGATCTGTTGACATGGACCCTTGTTGATTGAGACGGAGCATGCTTGAATAGGAGAAGCAGAAGGAGCCAAGAGGAGGTTTTGCTACGAGTAAGGTTAACGGTGTAAACCAAAAGAGTTGGAAGGCGACATCAACCGCAAGTGGGGGAAGTGTTGCTAGTCACAGTGAGCAGCGCAAACACGTCATCAGAGGCCGTAATGGTCGATTTCGGGATGATCCGGAGGGGCGCAGCCTCACCTTGGATGAGGTTCCGCAGCTCCATGCGCGTGAACTATTTTGGATCGGCATGATGGATCCGATTCCATCTAGTGATGCGCGCTGGAAGGTGAGCCAGCTATACGCTGATGCAGATGCAAATAGACGCATCGATGAGTCTCTGGTTGTAAGGCACGTGGACGTCGCTCCCAGGCCATCAGAGGGGGGATCCCTGGTCACGGTCCTGCTGGATGTGGTCCGGGGTGCGCAGACCCATTCTGTGGACGAAATCTTTGAGGTTCGACCGCGTCCGATGCCCGTGGGCGGGTTCATGTGGCAGACCGTGTGCCCGAAGTGCGGAAAGCTAAGGGCGTACTTGGCGCGGGTCCAGGTCCACGACCGGCCAGGGCAGCTCCTGGACCCACAGACGGCCTGGCGCTGCCGTGGGTGCTCAGGGCTTAGGTACAGGCGTGAGCAGGTCCGGAAGGGCGGCCATGCCGATCAGAAGCGCAAGGAGGCTCTCCGGGAGCGGCATCTGGAGCGCGAGGCCCTGCGCGCGGCGTACGAGGCGAGGAGGGTGGGCTAATGCAGATCCTCAGTGTCTTGGTTCCGTTTCTGAAACGGCAGAACCGCTGTCGGTTGGTCGGCGCCGCCCAGGTGTTGGCATGGGGGCACGTTCATGGCTGACAAGTCGCAGGGAACCGCTGGCGGCAAGTCCGGGGATTCTTGGAACCGTCAAGCAGGCGGTCGGTTCGGACCTGGCAACCGTGGCGGGGGGGTAACAGGGGCTGCTGCGAAGGCGGGGCATCTTCGACGAAAGCTCTTTGAGGCCGAGACGCCGGAGCGCGTGAAGCAGGTGGTCGAAGCCCTCTTTGTGGAGGCGACACAAGGAAACGTCGCGGCAGCCAAGGAATACCTCGATCGAGTGATCGGTCCGGCTAAGGCCTTCGACGTGCTCGAGCGATTGGAACAACTAGAGCACGCCTTGGATGGCGAGCTGACAAGGGAAAGGAAGGTGAGCTGAGATGAGTCTTGGATCTGTGCCCGCACGGCTGGCGAAGCTGGAGCGGCTGGTGGAATCGAACTCGGCGAGTATCTGCAACCTGTGCGGTGGAGAGACACCGCGCGGTTCGATCGTGATCTCGCTGGGGGTTGGCGGTGACGTGATGAACGACACGCCACCGTGTTCTGATTGTGGGTATCCGGTGGCGTGGATAGACGGAGCGCCGATCGGTGCGTCGATGTCCGGATACCCGGCAACCAAGCCGACGGAGATCGTGCTCGAACTCGAAGATCCAGCAGAACTGGTGAAGGCTTGCGCACGCCGGGCTGGTGAGTGCGGAGACCCGGATGCCAAGTCTGAGCTCGAGGAGTTGGCTGATTTGGCGAAGCTCGGTGAAGACGGACGCCTGTCGGGTGTGTGTCGCGCGGCGATGGAGCCATGGCTTGGGTCGTGCCCGCCGAGTGGGAGGGTTGCCTGATGGTGCGCGTCATCCTTGGAGGGGGGCCTGCTGCAGGTGCAGGTCAGGCGGCAGAAGCGGCGCGAGTGATCACGGCACAGGCCGCCGAGGAGCGCCGCCGCGAGGAAGAGGCTGAGCGCAGAGAGATTGCGTTCCAGCGAGACCTTGCGATCGCAGACCTGCAGGTGCGTCAGTCTCAGCAGAACCTCGCTCAGGGCGCTGCGTTGGGTGAGCAAGATCTACTACAGGCCACACAGCGCACGGACCTTGGTGCCCTGCAGCTTGAGCGAGAGGGGAACCAGGCATCTATTCTGAATCAAGGCCGCCGGCTTGAGGTTGAGCAAAGCAGGGCGCAGCTGGATCAGAGTGCATCGCGGGCTGCGATCGACAATCAGCGGTCACAGCTCGGATTGCAGCGCGATGATCTGAACCTGCGACGCGGTGAGCTGGACTTGCAACGGGAGCAGGATCCGAACTCTGCGATCAATCGTCAGCGGGAGCTGAGCATTGAAGAGCAAGAGGCCAACATCGATCACCGGAACGCGCTCGCTGAGAAGTACCGCGCGGAGGTGGCGAACCGTGAGGCGCCGATAGATCCCAATGCGTTCGGGGCGAATGACCGCCTGGTTCAGTTTCTTCAGAGAACAGAACCCGATCAGGTACCGGTGTACCTGCGCCTGAAAGGTGAATCGAAACGGATTGCCGATGAGCGCCTACAGGTTGCGTTCGACCAGGATGTTGCGGCAAACGCACTCCCTAGGGCGCTACGGGTGGAGGCGAAGAACCCGGAAGTCGCCGAGGAACTCCGGTTTGAAGGGGCTGAGTTCTTGTACGGCGAGTTCCTTGAGGGTCGGATGAGCGTCCAGGACCTGACGGCGCGCTTCAATGAGCTGGACGTGGCGGCCGAGGACAACCGAGGGACTGTTGCTGTCGGTAGGACCTACCTCGACGCGATGACTCGGATGATTGGGGATCCGAATTCCAAAGCCGGAGTGCTGGGCGATGAGGATGGGCTGGAGCTGGCGCGGATCCGCGGCGAGCTTGAGTACGTGTTGGACGACCCGACCCCTGACGAGGGCGAGATCCAGCAGCTATGGCGTCGGTGGGGTCGAGCCTCAGCGGATCCGGATGTGCGGAAAGACTTGGTGATGGCTGAGGAGCAAGCTCTTGCCTATGCCCGGGAGAACCAACAGCTCCGCGAGATGATCGCAGCACAACAGCAATCGGGAGCGACTTCTCGTCCTGATGCTTCGGGTGCGAGTGTCGGTGAAGGGCTCACGAGGCCAGTCGATCTGAAGCCCAAGAAGAGGAAGCAGGTGGCGAGAGCGCTCTACGCTTGGGCCGAACGGGAAGAGTCAGAAGCCCTGTCGGACGAGGAGTTCTTCCTTGGCATGGCTGAAGAGGCCAAGAAACTTGGAGTTGGCGCTACCGGCGAAGAGCTGAATGCGTGGATCCAAGAGCTCTCTTCTCACGAGGTTAAGCGCGGGCTTCCTGATTCGACGACAGGGAACCAATCCCACGAGAGCCCGAACTCCCCCGAGTTCTTCGGAGGAGAGCAGTAGTGGAAGTGGAGCAGGATCAGCAGATCGCGATTGGCAGTGACCGTAGGCGCGCACTCGATGCCCTGAAAGCGATTGGGGAGGAGCCCCTGCCGGAGAAGACGGACCGCGAGCGTCTGGACGAGGCTTTTGGTCTTGCCCCGCCGGAGTTGATCTACCCAGGCGACGACAAGGGGCCCGGCAACGCGAAGGGGACGGCCTCTGCGCGCACGCGTTTCCTTCGCCGGTTGGAACGGAAGAACGTCCTCGAGGCCTTCAGCGTCGGTGAAACCGGCAAGAAGCGGAGCGCGGGCCAGTTCGCGTTGGAGTCCATTCCCTTCGGGGTTGGAGCTAGCAGTCAGGCTGTCGATCTCAAAGACCTCTACGACGCGGCCGTGGCGTACGAGGGAGAGCGCGCGAGTACGGAGCAGGTAGATCTACTGGAGGGATTTTACGACCACGAGGCCCGCAAGGGCGGCGTGTTCCATGGAGCGGCTTCGGTTGTGGCGGATTCCGTGCAGGCCATCCCGTCGTTTGTGTCGGGCAGCTTTGTGGTGAATGCCCTCGGCAAGCGGCTTGGGCGGAAGGCTGCGTTCGCCAAGGTGCGCTCGGTTGTTGGCGACCTCGGCAAGAAGAGCGTGGTCGCCGGTGTAGGAAAGGGCCTGGTCGAGACCGCAGCAGCGGGCACGGTGGGGGCGCTTGGAAATGAAGTCCTCGCCCTCCCTGCCCAGGCGCTCGGTGGATCTTCGCGTGTCGAAGTCGGCGCCTTCCGTGACTACCTGGCCGAGGCCCTCGAACTCGAGATCGGAGACGCTGGCAAGGTCTGGGCCAAGATCAACAAGGCGGCCAAGGGCGTGCTGCCACGCCTGCCCAAGGCGTTCTTCTCGGAGGCAATCGAGCAGGGATCGGAGAGCGCGGGCAAGGCGTTCGCGCGCGCTGGGAAGGTAGCTGGCGGTCGCCTATCGCGCTACGCGGCAGCCATCGGGATCACGGGCCGAGCGCTCGAGGAGACGGCCAAGAAGGTCGGACCTTCCGAGGCGAGGAAGATCCTGGAGCTTGTTGGGGTTAACGGCCTCGCTGGCGAGATTGGAGAAGAGGTCTACGGAGCGATCGTGCAGGACATGCTGGCCTACGTGTCGGGCGGGAAGCTGGCTGACTCCGGGGCCACGGCTTCGCTCTTCGAGCCCTCCAATTTCGCGGCCATGGCGCTCGGGATTGGTGGGTTCACGGCTGGATCGAACGTGGCTGCGCTCGGCCTGTCGAAGCTGGGCGTGCGGGCTCCGGGCCAGGGCGGCTCCCAGGATGGACAGGAGGGCCAGGTGGAGGCCCTGGACCGTGAAGACCAGGGCGCGGATGGGGCGCAGCCTGTAGAGCTCCTTGGCGACCGTGGGCCCGAGGGTCTCGATGGGGGCGCACCTGCTGCCCCTGTCCCCGATGGCGCTCCGCAGGCCGCTCCTGCTGCGCAGCCAGTCGCCCAGTCGGATTCCGCTCCTGCCCCGGCTGAGGACTGGAGATCGGTCCTGGAGCGCGCGAGGGCCCGGGCGGACCAGGCGCAACGGGCCGAACAATCCGCCGAGCAGGGCATCGAGCAGAACCCCGTCCCTGGTCCCGCTGAGCAAGGATTTGGGACGGATGAGTCCGTCGAGGTCGAGGCGGGTGCCGAGGCGCCCCGCGTGCGGCCTTCCGCTCCTGAGCCCCTGGTGGGGGTGGCCACACCGGAGACCATCGAGGCGGACCTGGAGACCTACCGGCGCGCAACGGGGGACCAGAGCCTCGTGGCCGCTTCGCCGGCTGAGGGCGAGGCTGCGGAGACCTTCGCGGCGCTGGGTGAGCTGGCGGACCGGCTGGGCGCCACGCTGATCCCCGTGCGGAGCGAGGCGGGGGCTTCGCTGGCCGTGGGCGGCCTTTCGCGGACGCCCGGGCAGATCCTCGTGGACCCTGAAAGCTATGACCCCGTGGGGGTCTTCTTCCACGAGCTGGCCCACAACATCCGGCGGGAGAGTCGGGCGGAGTTCGACTCCCTGGCGGCCGACCTCGAGCGACTGGACCCCGAGGGCTTCGCTCTGGCCAGTGAGGAAGCGAGCGGGCGCACGCAGGGCGAGCTTGCCGAGGAGACGACTGCGCGCCGCGTGGAAGCCCTGAGCGGCTATCTGAGCGTCCTGTCCAGCGAGGGCGGCGCGGCACGCCTGAGCCGGGCCCTGGCGGCTGAGCAGGACACTGGGCTGGTGCGCAGGGTGATCGATGCCCTTCGGCGGCTGATTGCCACGTTCACGGGCAGGGATGCACGCACCCGTGCGGCTGAGCTTCAAGACATCGCCGAGGAACTGGGTACGGAGTTCGACGCCACCGATGCACTGCTCGCCCGCAGGGTGCAGCGCGTCCTGGAGAGCACGGCGAGCACGGCCCTGGGCCGGGTGGCGGAGTCGCAGCGCCAAGCCGATAGGGCGAAGCGCCAGGAGGAAGCGCAGCGCGCCGAGGCCGCTGCGGTAGCCACCCGTGAGTTGGAAGATGACCGTGCCCAATCTCGACGCCTGGAGAGCATCAAGCGGGACCGCGAGAAGGTGCGCCAGATGCAGGAGCTGTCCCGGCAGCAATTCCTGGAGGCGGAAGGAGAGCGGGCGCGCAAGTTGGAGCGCGAGGAGTACGAAGCTGGGCCTCCGCCGGTAGAGGCGTTCCAGGGTCGTTCGGTGCTGGACGACCTCGTAGCACTGGGCGGTATCGACCTACGCCAGCACGTCGGCGAGAAGGGCAAGCTGTCGCCCGAGGCAAGCGACCTCTGGGAGCGCTTCCAGACCCGCGAAGCTGGGCAGCGAACCTACCGCTGGTTGAAGGGGCCAGACAGCAAGGCGCAGCCCGGCGTGGACATTGAGACGGCTGGCAAGCTGCTGGCCGCTGAGGGCTGGATCCCTGAGGAGGGAGCGGATCGGATCAGCGAGCAACAGTTGTTCGGCATGATCGAGACCGAGATTGGTGGTGGGTTCAACATCCATCCCGACGATGCGGGCGCGGCCAGTGAAGGCTTCGACCCCACGGCCTTGCTGGACCTCGACGACACCGATAGCCGCTTTGCCAAGAGCCGCAAGAAGCGCCGTGCACGCAAGACACCGGCGCCCAAGCGATTCCGTTTCGTCGAGGACGCCAACCTGCCCGAGGAGGGGCGGCTCGGACAGCTCAAGCCGGAAGAGTTCAAGCAGCGGCTCGAAGCTGGCGAGACTCCGGGACAGATCGTCTACGGGTCACTCGATCAGGTGCGCCGCAAGGCCCAGGACTTCGCTCTGCCGCTTCGCCGGTTCGAAGAGCAGGTGAAGAAGCGCGGGGGCATCGTGGCCCGCAGCGCCTACGACCTGGTGACCAACGTCGAGGGGATGAAAGCGCACCGGCACCGCGAGCTCCATCAGGACTACGTGGCGAACATTGAGGCAGCATTGAAGGCCTCGCCCTTGTCGGCAAAGGAGTCGGTCGAGGCGCTCGATGACTTCGCATTGGCGAAGCACCACCACGAGCGCAAGCGCCTGGTGCGCGGGAAGCGGGACGCAGCGCAGGGCCGGGTAAACGAGCTGCGTTCACGGCGCGAGACCCTCAAGGCGGAGAAGGACGCAGCGGTAACGGGCTTGCGTGAGCGGCGCGCGGAGCTGCAAAGAGAGTCCGAGGGGGGCCTGTACGAGGTTCAGCGCTCCGCCCAGGACATCGGGCGCGACCTTGAGCAGGTGGGCCGCGACATCGCCAAAGCGCAGAGCAAATACACGCGCGACAAGACGGCGCTCGAGCGGGCGATCGGTCAGGCCCAGGCCGAGGTTGACCGCTTCCCGGGTGAGTCGGCCTTCGCGCCAGACTCCCCTGCGATCACGGGGATCACCGATGGGCAGGCGGCCAGCATCATCGCCAAGGCAGATCCCAAGGTGGTCGAGGCCCACGGGTACCTGGTCGCGATGAACAACTGGGTGCGCGACTTGCTCCTAGCTCACGGCCACGTCACTCCGGAGTGGGTGGCCTGGGCGAAGCGCGAAACCCCGAACTATGTCCCCCTGCGCGACGTGGAGGCCGATGGGGACTTCTCCTACGTGAATCAGCGGGGCGGCTACAACGTCCCCGGGCCCGAGGTCCATCCGACCTTTGGCCGCGCTGAGCGCGCCGAAAATGCGCTCTTCTATAGCGTCGTGCAGGCCGAGGACAAGATCCGCCGAACCGCCAACGGCGAGGTCGGTCGGGCTCTTCTAGAGACGCTCGAGCAAAACCCAGGCGTTACGACTTGGAAGGAGATCGACGCGCCCGTGCCGGCTGAGGGGTTCCTGCCGGAGCCGGATGCCAACTCCTTCGAGGTGAAGCGCAACGGGGAGTCGATCTGGATTTCGATCACCGATGCGCGGCTGGCGAAGATCCTCAAGGGCTTGGAGCCCGCGCAGCTGGGAATGTTCCTGACGTTCTCAGGGAAGGTCACGAGGTTTATCGCGCAGATGAGCACGAGCCGGAACCCTGGCTTCCTGGTCTTCAACGTGATCCGAGACGCAATCCAGGCCTCGATCGTCGTCGGGGAGCGATCGGATCTCAGCCTGAAGGACGCAGTGCGCAACTACCCCGGCGCCGTGCGCGGGATGTATGCCTACATGAAGGGCCAGCCGCTTGACACTGAGCTGGGCCGCTACGCGGTCGAAGCAGCGGAGGCGGGCATGATGACCGGCTACGCCATGGCCCAGGACTTCGAGGCGCTCGGCGAGCAGATGGTGAAGCGCATCGGGCGCGGCAACCTGGCCACGATGTTCGGACCAGGGGGCACCTTCTGGCAGCTCATCGACGACTACAACGGTATCGCAGAGAACGCCACACGGCTCTCGATGTTCGCGGCGATCCGGCAGAAGGGCGGCAGCATCGAAGAGGCAGCGACGTACGGACGCAATGCCACGGTCAACTTTGCGCGCCGCGGCGAGTGGGGCTCGCACATGAACGCGCTGTTCATGTTCTCCAACGTTGGGGTCAACGGGAGCCAGCGGATCGTGCAGTCCCTCAAGAGCCCGAAGGTGCGGCGCACGGTGGGGGGGATCGTCGTGGCGCAGATCATGCTCGACATCCTGAACCGCGCGATGGCGGGGGACGATGACGATGGGCGAAACGCGTACGACGCGATCGAGCGCCACTATCGCGAGCGGAACCTGATCATCATGAAGCCCGGCACGGATGACTATTGGACGATCCCACTGCCCTACGGCTTCAACCTGTTCGCGGTGATGGGGCAGAGCATCGGGGCGGTGGCGGAAGGAGCGCGGGGACCTGCAGAGGTGTTCGTCGATCTCCTCTCGGCCGCTCAAGGAAGTTTCAACCCGGCGGGTAGCGACCCGACAACCTCCTTGGGCCAGTTCGTGGCCCCAACCGTCTTTGACCCGGCGGTGCAGATCCTGGAGAACAAGACCTGGTTTGGCACGCCGATCGTTCCGGACGGTGGCTCTTGGGATAAGCGCCCGGACCACCAGAAGCACTATCGCAGCGTTTCCGGGATCGCGAAGGCGGTGACCGACGTTTTGAACGACGTGACCGGCGGCGACGAGACGGTGGGCGGCTGGCTGGACTTCTCGCCGGAAACGCTCGAGCACTGGTACGAGTTCGCGTCGGGCGGCGCAGGGCGGTTCCTTGAACGGCTGGGCAAGACGGGTGCCTCTCTCTGGAAAGATGGGAAGGCTCCGATCAGCGACGTACCGATACTGCGCAGGCTCTACCACGTGCAGGATGGGCGTCGATCGCGCTCGACCTACTACGACAGCCGCGAGGCCGTAGAGACGGCTGTGCGCCGCGTGAAGGCCTATGAGGATGCTGGGCGGAAGCCGCGCGCCCGGGAGCTGCGGCAGCGATTTGGGCCGCTCCTGGAGCTGGAGTCGAGGATGAAGAGGGTCGAAAAGAGCAGGAAGCGAATCCGCGCGAAGAAGGAAGGTGCCGAGGGAGACGAGCTCAAGAAGCTGGAGCAAGAGGAGCTCGAGCTGATGCAGGCGTTCAATCGACGGTACGCGGAGACGGTTCTCGGAAAGGGTTGATCCGTGGCAGTCGGCTGTGGGTGTGAGGGATGTCTCTCTTAGTGGATCTAGATTGGCGGGAGAGGTGCGGCCGATCCCTTTCGCCGCACGGCCTAGGCTGCAGAAGCCGGAACACTGAACCAGCTCGCCCCAAAGCGTGAGAGTCTCAAGAGAGGGTAGACCTATTGCCTATCACCGAGCAAACAATCCATCTGCAACGTAAATAGGCCTCTGCGCTTAGAGATGACGTATCCGCATACCATTGCCGAACTGGTCATGCTATGCACGCCAAAGAACAGCGCTCTGCGTGGGGTCTACCTTGCAGAGCGCTTGATCTTATCCTCGCGTGCATCCCGCCTTCTGCTAGCGGTCCCTCCCAAGTCACGCACCCTCTGAAATGCCGCCTCCTTGCTGTGCGCCTTGTGCCGCCTCCCCCTCCTCTGGGCAAACTGTCATCTCGTAGAAGAGCACCACGTACAAGAGTGCTTCCGCCAGCGGAATATCTGCCGCCTGCGCGGCCTTCTGCAGGGGCCATAGTCTCGCATCTAGACTCCTGGTGGGACCAACCCCAAGCGAGCTCATGAGCTGCATCCTCTCAAGCTGATTTGCTCGCGTATGGGGGTCATATGGGTTCATCGGCGACTCCATCGAGTCTCCTTTCTCTTTGTGAATTCAGCCGTTCTGGATGACACCAGCCGGCAGGACGGACGGTTCTCTCTGATCCATTCGCTTGGCACGATAGCTGAAAATGTGTTCCCGGTGGTGCAGATAGTGCACTTTTCTGTGAGTATTGTGGGCACGCATGACGTACATGAGGGTACAATGGGGTGCATCACCGGGCGTTCCTCTCTCTTCGGTGCTGTTGAGGGAGACGAGAGCATCGCTCTTGATGGTAGCGCCCTAGTCACTAAGAAACGCTTGAACCACATGGAGACAAGCAATGCCCCGAATGACCGTGAACCTCCCCGATCCCGTGAACTCCTTGCTAGAGGAGCTGGCGGACCGTCAGGGGACAACCAAAACCGAGATCCTACGTCGAGCCTTGGCGCTCTATGACTACGTCGAAGACGAGACCGCGGACGACAAGCTGCGCCTCGCTCTCATCGACAAGCAGGATCACCCAAAGAAGGAGATCGTGCTTTTGGAGAACCGAATGGCTAGAAAAGTATCGAGCGAACGCAGGCCTGAACCGCAGACATAACGCGTCGAGCTGTAGTCCGATGTTAGTCGTGGTGCGTGAGATCAAGTACCCAGATCCGACCAATGAGTGATCAGTCGAAAGGCAAAGTACCCGATGTGGAGTACGTCGGTGTGCCCAAACTAGCGGAGCAGATCCTTCCCGACGGCATCCCTCCTTTTAGCGTCCGCAGAGAACGTGCTGCAGAGTTCTTGAGCTATGGACTCCTGGCAACAATCGTCATCGTTCTCGTTGCGTTGATCCTGCGATCATGGATTACGGCACCTTCACTCGAAGATGTATCTCCCGGGGGGGAGGTACTCAACGAGGAGGCCGTCGCCATGCTCAAGACGCTAAAGGATATGCACTTGAAGGGGACCTTGGAGACGATACATGAGATCGTTGGGTCAATCCTCCTCCCCTTGTTCACTCTGATGCTTGGGTACGTGTTTGGCTCTGCACCTAAGGAAAGCGGTTGAGTATATGTCGTTGTGAGGGCTCGCACAGTGCCTGCAATGGTCCCGCCCCTGCTCGTGAAAGGTCACGAGCAGGGGCGGCTAAGTTTGGAGCCATCTCATCTCTCGTAGCTTGAGTGATGCGCTTATCGGGCATGGACACACCTACGTCCACCGGAGGATCGATGACCCCTCCGGACCCGAGGCTTGACACCCCCGGAATTTTCGCGAGCCGCAAAAATATTCCTCTCGGGGGCGGTCCCTACCGAACGCTACGGTTGCCCGTATGTCCGGCGCACTATTCATCGACGAGTCCGGCGACCCCGGATTCCGCTTCCCACCACCCCCTGCTCAGGGATCAAGCGATCTACTCGTCCTTGCTGGAGTCTTCTTCTCGAAGCCGTCCTCTGTCGCGGCATGGAACAAGGCCCATAGCGATTGGATGGGCTCCCGAAGGGGAGCGGAGTTCAAGTACGAGAAGGCCACCCGGTCAGCAGCCTCGAGCTATGCACGAGCCGCTTTGGGAGTTCGCGATTGGACTTGGTACGCCATCGCCTGCCAAAAGCGGAAGATGTGGAATCAGGACTATGACCCAGAACGCCTCTACAGGAACCTCGTCAGGTACATCACCGAGCCGGTAGTGAGCAAGTACGGCAAAGGGCACAGCGTTTTGCTCGACGCACGCAACTACCGAAGAGGCGAGAGAGAAGTTCTAGAGCAGAGCCTTCTACACGGACACTTGGAGGTTCGGAGGCCTTTCCATCGCCTAGGAGCCAAGTACGAGACAGATTGCTTCTCGTCCGTCAACTTTGCTGACAGTCGATCCTCTCCGGGCATCCAGCTCGCAGACCTGATCGCCGGTGCCTGCGGAAGTGCGAATCGGCCGAATCGGCCGAATCGCCAGGTCGTGGATCTTCTGAACAACCGTGGCCATTGCCGCGTATGGCCCAGATAAGAATCGAGGGCTGACCTGCGCTGGTGCTATCCGTTAGCGCTCTCGCGCCTCGGAAGGTCCCCGCGATGGTGCGGCGCCTTTCGCATGCCCAGACAAGTCAGCCCGTCAGCTCCTATGTACGGCAGGACGCCTCTGTTTAGTTGAACAAACCTCGGAACCTCTCTAGGTTCCGAGAAAACAGCGACCCTGTACCCTGCTTATGGCCCTCTTCTGAGGCGCTGACACCTTCGACAGGAAAAATCAGGCTGACTCGTACCGGGGCTAGCTGGCACGCGTTGCCGCGACCAGCAGGGTCCCCGCTGATCGTGCGGCGCCCGTTCACTACCCGGGCCGGCCGGCCAGCCCGTCAGTCTTCTATGTACGACAAGCCGGGAGTCTTTGGTGAACCGAATTGCTGGCAATCCGCCTGGGCCCTGGGAATGGGCTCGAGATGGTCCAGTGGCTCGGGGCTTGGCCCTAGGGGCCCGCCTTAGCCGATCGCCCATGACTTCGGGGCTTCAACCTCGGCCTCCATGGTCGTCTAACCATCGAGCGAAACCTGTAGCTGATTCAGTGCTCAGGTCTCTTGTCGAGTCCTGAGCGATAGACGCGGCAGTGCTGATGATGTAGGTGTCCCGATCAATGGGCAGCATCCACGCTAAGGTGTGCAGACCTTCCAGTGCTCTCGCCATTTCTCCCACTGAGCGTAGATGGAGGCGTAGTACTCCTCGTAGGAGAACACCTGAACTTCATCGAACGTGCCGTCGTTTTCATTGTCTTGTATCACCGTCCAAGTCGCGAGCGACCTATACGTTCCGGGTAGCTGACTGTCGATGAGAAGCGTCCTGGTTCCATCGTACTCCCTCAGGTCCATGTGCCCGACGGCTGCAATAGAAGGAGTAGACGATGAGCTGAAGATCGTCGTCTTTGGAAGCGGAAGGCCAGCGGTCAGATCGAATCGAACGATCTCCTTCCCGTTCCAGTCGTAGGCCAACAAGAATCGCCCCTCAGGGTCCACAGCTAGCTGAGTCCAGGGGCCTCCCTGACTACGCGAGACTAGGTCCTGAACTGGCGCCGTGACGAGGGAGGTCTCAAGGCCCGGCTCAAAAACGCCACCTTCCGTGCTAATGGTCGGGCAGTAGGAAGGTTTGGACTGTCCAAGAGGAGGCGGAGAACTCGGATACTCTGAGTAGTGTGAGTTTTTCCTTCGGGGCACCGTCCAACGCTCGATGATGGATTCGCCGAGGGTGTTCATGCCAGCAACGAACAAGTCATCACCTCCATTCCGTGAAGTGACCGCCGTAATCCAGTAGTCCACGGTGATCACATGAGACACACGCTCCCAAGTCGCATTGGCATCCGCACGCTCCGCACGATTCCAAATGATGGTCTTGGTGCCAATCGGTGTGTTGTAGTCCTGAAGAAGAACATCGCTGAGCATCCCTGGCTGGACGGTGTCCGGACTATCGATCGCATTCGGAAAGGAGTCAGGCCTCTTCGCAACCGGCGTAGCGCCCGGTAGCTGAGCCGCGGAGATAGCCATGGTTGGCATCGCGAACAAGAGGCCCCCCACAAAGCAGGTACTGATCTGGGCTAGCAAGCAGGTACGCATCTTCAAGAGAGTTGACATGAGTGTATTTTCCTTCATCTGTACTGAGTTACTCGTCCAAGGCTCCGCATTCTCCCATCCTGTATTTCTTCGGCGAGCACTTCTCATTGTACGCCGCTAAGAGCGAATTGAAGACGTTTGCTCGGTTGTCTGCAAATCCATTGAGGATGGCTTTTGTCGTTGGATCGCTAGCAGCCATTGCAGCCTGGCAGGCAGCCATGGCATCTTGCTCGTGCTGATTGGCATGGACGCAAGGCCCATCGCCGAATCCGGGGTATCCCGGATCTGAAGGCTCGCCCTCTTCAGGAGTATGACTTAGCTCATGCTCCAAGACGTGAGTGCAGAGCGTGACCAAGTCATCAGGGGAGCCTCCGTACTTGTTAACAGCCCCTGCCAGCTTGTCTGTATCAATGAGGATGGTCTTGGCAGCACCGTCTGTGTGCCCGAGTGTGCTACCGGACAACTCACCGGGCTGGGCACTTCGGACCTCGTACCCGGGAGGGATGTTCATGCCCGCCGCCGCGACCTGTACTGGATCGAAAGCACATGGGTTAGACGCTCCAGCCGCGCTCGGGGCAGAGAGCATCAGGCTCAAGATGAGGAATCGAGGAATGAACGCGAGAGGTACTGTCGGCATCGTTCTCATGGAGACTGCTTGGTTCGGGTTCAGGACGAGCTGCTCGATGGTGCAGTGAGTACTAAGGCTAGGCATGGCTTACCGATCGGTAAGCCATGAAGCCACCGCGATACTGCTACATCGGCTTACCTGCTACGGCTACACATCTCGCTCGATAATGTTGAGTGATCCGGGGTATCCTGTAGAGTCATCTCTACCCTGCGCTTCAGTGATACACCCCTTAGCCCCACCTCAAGGTGGACATCGCCAGGCCTAGGGACTCCGCTCAGCCCCGAACTACTGATCACCTTCACTGGGCTGCTCTGGTCCTGGTGGAGGCATGGGAGCGCCCGTCTCAAGCTGCTCAGGACGATGGAAGGTGATGACCGCACGCACACCCGCGTCCTCCGATACGTCAGGTAGTGCCTTCCCTTCCGCGAACTCACCAAGCCGGATGAGGGTCGTACGTAATGACCGCGGACGGGTCGGTACCGAACAGCTCTTCGATGGCGGGGATCGTCAATCCAACGAGGCGCTCGGCATGCTTGGCCTGCGCATCCTGGAGACGGACGACCCGCTCGAGATCCGCTTCCCGCTCGCCCTGCAGGTGCAGCGGCCTACAGGTATGCACCAGGTAGACGAGTTCTTCACGCTCCGGGCTCGCATGCTGCCATCTGGTGGGAATCGCCGGTTCTGGGCCTGCCCCGCGTGCAGCGGGAATGCGGCCTTCGTGGTGCGGACGCGGATTCGTTCGCCCAAGCGCCCGGACCTTTCGCCTGTAACCGCGTGGACGTTCCGAGCCTGCAGCGGGCTGCGGCCAGCGCGCCGTCGAACGCCCTGGAAACCGGGTGGAGCATCCAAGGCCAAGCGGCCATGAAGTAGTCCCCTCGCACCGATGCGCCGCAAGCAATCGGAGACCTCCCGCAGGGTGTCGTTCACCGGAAGACAGCGATCGCGTTTTGCACGAACAGCACTCCGAGGAGAGCGAATCCAACGGCATAGAGCGCTACTAGTGCCCGGCGCCAACCTCGGTGCTGCTGCTCCATTTCATCGCGGAGCAGGGCGAAGATATTGGGGCATTGCTGGGGTTCGACACCAAGCCTGTACAGGGCTCGAGATGTGAAGGCTGTCAGGGATCGCTCTCGAACGAAGCGTGATGGCTTGGCCCCGACGGGTGGAGTCCAAAGAAAGTGATTCGAGGTGGAGTCTGGAGTGAGCGCTACAGTGATCCTGTGCAGGAAATCCTTGAGGCTCTTCGACTCCCTTGTCCGCCGGTCGGCGTGATCGAAGTGAGTGTACGACTCGAAGCGCGAGATTAGCCATGGACATTGGGCCGTGTAGATCAAGCTCGCGAGGCTGAAGCAGCAGGCGGCGACATAGGGGGCCTGGAACGAGAAGGGCAGGCCGAGCTCGATCTGGAGTGGGGGAGTCACGAGCGGTACCTCGTACACGCCGTTCACGCGCTTGAACAGTCGCGCGACTACAGGCGTCACGACTACCCAGATGACCGAGCTACGTAGTACGCGGCTCTGGCCCACGCGCTCGAAGTCGGACCAGCCGAGGTCTAGGTCGAATGCCATAGCCTTGATCTCTGGTTAGATCTTGGGAACCGTGGAATTGGCCGTCACTCTGATGGAGCGTTGGGATTGACCACATGGACGGGATGCACCCAACCTTTTCGGCCAACGAACGGTCCTCCGACCACCTCGATTCGGAACATCGGGCTTGATTGCTCACCTATGATTTCGAGCACCTGAACCGGAGTGCCCCTAGGGAGAAGGAGATGGTCGGGTGCAAGCTTAAACAGAGTGATCGGAGGCTCTGGAATATTACGTTCATCCAAAAACGCTCGCCCTCCCTCAGTCCATGATATATAGGTTCCGGACGAACGGCCTTCGTTTAGAGTAAAACGGACACTCGGACCGAGTCCGAGTAGGGCGACTAAAGAACCAGCGATTACAGCGCTCAGTGTAGTCCATCCCCATTCACGGAGATCGCGAGGGCCATACCGCGCTGAGGCCTGCGTCGCGGTTGTGTGGGGTTCCTTCTTGCCTGCGGACCTTGAGTTATCGATCCGCTGAGCTGTGTCAGCACGTGGTTCGTTCAGTTGATCGCTCATTTCATTGCCTGAAACGGATCCGGCGCATGCTCACGCCCTTTGCTCAGCATCTCAGCCTCTGACCTCTTGTCGTAGGTGAGCGTCGTCTGCACGTTGGCGTGGCGCGCGAGCTTCGAGACGATCGACACATCGACTCCTGCGTGAAGGAGCCCTGTCACATACGCACGTCGCATCGAGTGCGCACCGCGCTGCTCGACGCCGGCGGATTCCATGAGCGTGCGCAAGCGGCGGTAGATCGCGTCTCCCGTCATGCCTTCCTCGCGGATGATGTCGCCACGTGCGGACATGCGACGAATGATCGGGCCGCGTGTAGGCCCACCGCACACACTGCGCCAGGCGGCCAGCGCTTCGACGATTCCGGGTGCGAGGGCTATGGGCATCTTGCCGCCTGTGGCGCCCTTGCCCCGGACGTAGAGCGTGGGTTGGCCGCTGGAGTCGTCTGTGTCGTAGTCGCCCCAAGATGCGTCGGCAGCTTCGGCGCGACGTAGACCAGCGGAGAGGAGCGCGACCAGGGCGGCGTCCCGCGCGGCTGAGTTCGGCTTGGGCTTTTCTCCCTCGCCCTGCAGCTTGGCGGCCTGGACGAGAAGCACTTGCTCGCTGGGGGCGGTGGTCGGCTGCTTCACGGATCCGCCGCGCCCTGCACCGGTGATGCGCTTGATCGTGCGCAGGCCCTCACGACGATCGAGGAGACGCGTCGCTTCTCCAGCGGTGAGCAGCCCAGCCACGCTCATGGAACGCACGAGGCCGCGTAGAAGGGCAAGCCGCTGGTTCGCGGTGCTTGTGGCGATGCCCTCTGGTT
>CAYWNK010000039.1:0-30713 GCA_964459495.1 uncultured Planctomycetaceae bacterium | reverse complement strand
TTGGTGGAGAGGATTGCACAGGGGCCGCGCTCCTTTCGAAGCGCGGCCCCCGGCTGGTCCGCGGAGCAGTTGGCCAAGTGACCAACGGTTCCAGGGGAGCGGAAGAACCGCCTACTCGGTGTCGACCGTGTTCTTCAAGGTACCGGACATCTCCATGTCCATCTCCATGTTCATGGCTTGGCCGCCGGCGTTCATGCTCATCTCCATCTCCATGGAGACGGCGGATTCGCCCTCGAGGCTCATCGAGTAGACGTGGCCGGCGCTCATGTTCCAGAGCAGCTCGCCCGTGGTCTCCAGGGCGAATTCGACGTCCACGCGGTCGAGGCTCATGTCCATCTCGGCGGGGATCTGATCGGCCATCATCTCTTCAAAGAACTCGGCCATGTCACTGGCGGTGTCGATCTCGATTTCGATCTCGATCACGGCTAGCTTGACGCCGTCGACCTCGCGAGAGCCGGTGTACTTGCCGGTGGCAGAGCCCTCAAGCAGGTCGCCGACCATCTCGCGGAGGTTGGAGAACATGGCGGGGTCGGGGCCGCCGGCTGCCTGCTGGCCGTCCATCTCGACCTCGACGTGCAGATTGCCACCGGGCGCTAGAATGTCGACTAGACCGCGCAGCGGGATCTCCCACTCGTCGCCCTCGGAGACCTCGCCGCTGGGCAGCATGCCGCGTAGGTCCATGTCCTCAACCAGGCCTTCGAGATGCTCGGCCTCACCATCGCTGCCCTCGGCGAAGGCGGTGGTGTACTCGCCGGCCTCGCTATCCCAGGTGAACGAGACGCTCATGCCTTCGAGCGGCGAGCCGCCGGTGCCGCTGGCGGACTGCTCATCCACCTGGCCCATCGCGTCCACGGTGATGTCCATTTCGATGTCGTTGGCCACCGCGTCAAAGGTGCGGGTCAGCTGGGCGGGTTTGCGGCCCTCCATCGCGCCGTAGGTGTCGCTGACGGTGACCGACTGGGTCATCACCATGTCCATCTCCATGGACGGCATCATCGGGCTCTCCTGGCCGTTCATGAGCATCCCCATTTCATCCAGGGAGAAGTCCATCACGCTCGTGAAGGTCTTGGTGACCGCGGTGCCTTCGGCGGGGGCGAAGGCGATGCTGTCGGCTTTGGGACGGAAGGCGAGGAGGGCAGGGGCCGCACAGGCCAGGGCCAGGGCCGCGTAGGTCTTGGGGCTAGTCATCGGATCTGTGTGGCGATGCTGAACGAGGCGCAGGGCCCGCGGCGCAGGGCACCTTGGGGACCGGAGCGACCCCCTTCCATCGCGGTTCTCCGCGTCGCCGGAAGGGGCACCTCAGGATCCGTACGCGCCGGAGCGTCGCACGGGGGGCATGGTCGTTCGCTTGGTGACAGGTGTCCCGGGGGGCAGCTGACGGCAAGCGAACAGGAGAAGTCTAGTCTCCCGCCCGTGGATTCCACAGGTTCGAGCTTCGTCAAGGTCCGGTGTGACCCCCGCCAGGTCCTTTCCTAGGGGCACTGGACGGGGTTGGGAGAGGCTTGCGTGCCATTCAACCCACAGGCCGCCGGCTGACAATCCCGTCCATTTCTCCGGCTGGCGCAGGGGCTGGACCCCGGCAGCGGAGGGGCTGGGCGGGCCCGGAGGCAGGTCCAGTGCAGGTTCCAACAATGGCCGAGCCGGGCCTTCCCGCTTGGGGAAGGCCCGGCTCGGCGTGCTCCTGGGTGGATCAGCTGCGGTACCCGGTGCCTGGGAACGTCACGGGTGGACGTCCCAGGTGGCCGGGGCAGGGCTGGCCCCCCGCGGGATCAGTCGCAGAACTCGACCTCAATGCCGTCGGCGAAGTCGAAGCCAGCGCCGACGGTGTCGCGGAACCAGAAGGAGAAGTAGTAGGTGTCGCCGTTCATGATCGGCGGCGCCGGGAAGGGCGGGTTCTGGGTGTCGAGGCTCTGGGTGAGGATGCCGAAGCTGTCGGTCTGACCCGGGAAGAGGCGGAAGAAGTTGCCGCCGACACAGCGGATGCCGTTGCCGAACGGGACGTTCGCCGCAGCGTCACCGTAGTAGAAGAGTCCCGACTGGTTGGGAGCAGCGCCAGCCACGGTCAGGGTCACATTGTTGTCGTTGGCGTTCTGCGAGCCGTTGAAGAACATGACGGCAGCCTGGCCCGAAGAGTTCGGGGTCGAGCTGCAGTAGTTCGTCACCGGGGTGCAGGCGTCACCGAAGCCGAAGACCTCGACGTCGTCGAAGCCGGCCTCGACGATGGAGCCGGTGCCCAGGTCCGACGCACGCACGCGCAGGCGCACTTGGTCGGTGGGAGGGACGAAGTCCGAAACCAGGAGGGTGGCCTGGAAGAAGCCGCCGCCGGTTTCTTCGCCCGCGGGACCCACGACCTCAGCGGCCACCCAGGTGGCACCGTCGTCATTGGAAAGGTCGATCTCGAGGACATCCGCGTTCGGGGCACCGCCCTGGTCGTTGGAGTACCAGCGCCAGTAGGAGATGCTCGGGGTGTCCACCGTCGAGAGGGCGAAGGCCGGGGAGATCAGGCTGGTGGTACCACCGTCGACGTCGTTCTCGCCGAGGCCTGCACCGTTGGCCGCGTTGCCGGTGAACCACATGTTCACGTTGCCGGCACCGGGGGTGTGGTCGTCACCGCTTTGGGCGCCGGTCGGGTTGGGGTTGCCGATGACCCAGTTGCCGGTCGTCGCGTTGTTGGGGTCGCCGATGGCCCAGCCAGCGGGTCCGCTTTCGAAGTCGAAGGCCTGCAGGACGATCTTGCCGATGGAGAACTCCAGGGGATCTCCGGCGTCGCCGAAGCCGCCGTCTTGGCCATTGCTGTCCTCAGCGGAGAGGAACCACTCGACGAAGCCGTTCTGGCTGCCGAAGCTGGGGATCTGCCCGGTGAAGCCCACGCCGCCGGTGGGGTTCATGGCGACGCTCTGGAACGCCGCGCCGTTGAGGCTGTAGTTCAGCTGAACGTTGACGGCCGGGGGAGCGAACTGCGCGGTCACGTCGGCGGTCACCGTGAAGGGACCGGCGCCGGAGGGCTGGTCCATGACTTCAGCGACGTTTTCAAAGACGAGGAAGGGGAGGTCGAAACCCGGGAAGCCCTGCTCGATGAAAGCGTCGTCGATGTCCTGGTAGTTCGGCGTGCCGTTGTTGATGTTGCCGTCGTCGTCGTCCAGGGTCAGCCACTGGGCTTCGATGATCGACTTGATCTCGGTCTGGTTGAAGCTGTTCATCCAGCCGATGAAGAGCTGGTTGGAGGTCTCGATGCCCAGGCCGTTGCCGAGGGTCTGCTTGAGGTTGCGGCGGGTTTTCCAAGCCGCTCCCATCCAGACTTCGCCGTTGGCGTGCACGCCGCCGTGGCAGCCCGAGTTGTTGTCGCCGCAGAACTGACGTGTTCCCAAGCCGTTGCGGATCGCGCCGCCACCGGTGAAGAAGAACTGGCCCACGATTGGGGTGTCGTAGGTGTACATCGCGAACACGTCGGCGTTGCCCTCGCCCATGCCGTCGGCGCCGTTGCCGGTTCCGTAGAGCACGTTCAGCCAGTGGCCGAACTCGTGGGCCACCACCGTGGTGAAGGCGGTGTTGTTGCAGTTGCCGCCGGCCTGGAAGTAGTTGACCGAACCGCCGTTGAAGAAGGCGTTGCAGGTCTGAGCCAGGTTGGCGTTGGAAACCGCCTGGAAGTCGGCGGTGGTGTCGGACGGGTTGGTGTCCTTGATCATGTCCCGCGTCTGGCCGATGTGCTCGTAGGCGTTGGCCTGAGCGGTCACCAGGTTCTGGGCATTGGGGTTCATGACCAGGTCGGTGGGCGTGTTGGCCGGCACGTTGTTGAACGTGACCGAGTAGTCAGCGCCCGCGTCGTTGTTGACGGTGTTGAACGTGCCGTCAAAGGTGACGGTGATGTCCAGCGGCGAGTTGCCCGGGAAGCTGAAGTTTCCGTTGCGGTCGGCGAAGGTGGTGCCGGCCGAGCTGGTCAGGCGGATGTATCCCATCGGGATCTCCACCTCAGGGTTGCCGGCGTGGTCGGCCTGGGTGCCGGGCGTAGCCAGCGACTTCACGGTGCCTTCGACGTCGAAGTAGTGGATCTCCTCGTCGCGACGCAGGAGCGCGCCGGTGTGGGCGTCGATCACGTAACCGTAGCCGAGGGGATCCATGCCCTGGAGCTCGCGGTGGACGCTGACCTTGTAGGCGAGCTTGGGCAGGCGCGTGCCCTCACGCTCGATCTGAGCGATGAAGAGTTCCGCTTCGCTGATGTCCAGGCCGTTGAGGCCGATCTCGCGGCGGAAGAGCCGGGTGGCCTCACGCACGGCCGCATCGGCGCTGAGCGTGGGGCTGGTCGAGAGGCCCTCGGTGTAGGGGGAAGTCGTGTTGTGGATCGAGAGCAGGTCGCCCTGCGTGTTGTACAGCGCGTTGATGCTGGCGTTCTCGACCGGGATGCCGTTGACCTCCTGGTTGAGGCGCACGGTCATCTTGTCGGTGCCGTTCGCGAGGCCCAGGGGGAGGTAGCTGACGCGCTCGTTGCGCAGCTCGCCGGACTTGGCGCCGTGCATGGTCGTGGTCTGCTCAACCCAGAAGCGGGTGAGGTTGAACCATGCGGCATTGTCGCCGGTCGAAGGCCGCACGATGGGGGCGGCGCTGCCGCCGAAGATCATCTCGGCACGCTTGGTACGGGCATCGGGCAGCATGCGCCAGGCGTCGCCGTGGGCACCCTGCCACTCGTTGATCAGCTGGTTCAGGTTGGGCGCCTCAGAGGGCAGCTGTTCCGGTTGATTTTGCGCAAGGGCCGGGGCGGCCAGCGCAAAGGCCAGGAGGCCTTGGGACAGTTTCATGGGGGTCTCGCTCGACTGGGGAAGAGAAGAAAAGGATCGAAGCGGCTGGGAATCTCCGGCAGCCAAGTCCGACGGGAAAGGGTACGGCCAAATGGTCGCACGCGACGGAAGAGGCGCGGATTCGGGGGTTCCTGCCCTGCGATTGGACTGGGAGACGAGGGCCGCGCGTGGGAGGTTCCAAGGAACTCGCCTGGTTCTGCGCCAGCATCTCAATTCTTACCAAGGTCGCGTTTCGCCCAGGGAAGTCGACGCGTATCGAGAGTCCAGCAGCACCTGCTCCGAATTGAATCGAGTTCAATCTGGGTCACCGAAGCGATCCCACTCCCAGGGGGGGCCCCAACTCCGGGGCATGAAACGCCCGTAGAGTTGGACACTCATGGCGCGCGAGGGCTTCACCCCGCCGAGGGGGCCCACGGGGATCGAAGGACCGCTGCAGCAGGAACGCGCAGGGCCATACAGGGGGCGCCGACTGGCGGGCAACGGGGCCCGCAGGGCTGCAATCCCTAGGAGAGGGCCGCGAAGGCGACCAGGCAGGCTACGACAACAAACAAGAAAACGGTCGTCGCGGCGGGAACGGAGCCACGCTGGCTCGCGGTCGTCGGAGAGGAGGGGTGGACGGCCATGGGGGGAGCGGTCGAGGTGTAGAGCAAGGAGGAAGAGCTCCTTCGGTTGTAACCCTGATCCCCAAATCCAACAAGGCCGTCAGGGGATCCCATTCCGCGACGCGGCCTAGGCGGCCTCCTAGCTATGGTGGGCGGCACGCCAAGCGATCTGAGCCCATGACCGACAATATCGACGATTCGACCAGCGCTCCGCCCCTCGGCGAGGCCCTGCCGCAGCGAAAGCCCTACACCAAGGTGGTTGCGACCATCGGGCCGGCCACCGAGGACCAGGTCGGGGAGCTCATCGACCGGGGGCTCTCGGTGGCCCGTCTCAATTTTAGTCACGGCGAACCGGACGAGCATCGACGCCGGGTGGCCAAGATCCGCGCTGCAGCGCTGGATCGAATGGTGCCCATCGGGATCCTAGCGGACCTTCCGGGGCCGAAGATGCGGACCGGGTTCTTCAGTGGCGGCAAGGTCGAACTGTTCGAGAAAGAGCTCGTTCGGGTGCGCTCTGGCGACGGTCAGGCGATTGCCGGTGAGGTGTTGATCAACGTCTCCGACCTCGCCTCGTCGGTGCACCCAGGCCATCGCGTCTTCTTGGCAGACGGCCAAGTCGAGCTGGTGATTGAGGATCGCTACGGCGACACGCTGGTCGGCCGGGTCAGCCGAGGAGGGACGGTAGGCAATCGCAAAGGGGTTCACCTGCCGGACTCCGACGTGGCCTACGACCTGCCCACCGACGAAGATCGCGAGTGGATCAAGCTGGGGGTGGAGCTCGGCGTCGACATGTTCGGCGTCAGCTTTGTGGCCCATGGCGCAGAGCTCGAAGAGATCCGCCGCCTGGCCGGGGATCACATCATGCTGGTCTCGAAAATCGAGCGCAGGGCGGCCCTCGACAACCTACAGGACATCTTGCGCGCCACCGATGGCGTGATGGTGGCACGCGGAGACCTGGGTGTGGAAATGCCCCTCAGCCAGCTTCCCCTGGCCCAGAAATACCTGATCGAGCAGTCCGTCCGCGCCGGCAAGTTCGTCATCACGGCGACGGAGATGCTCGAGTCGATGATCACGGCAGCGCGGCCGACCCGCGCCGAGGTCACCGACGTGGCTAACGCCGTGCTCGATGGGACGGACGCGGTCATGTTGTCCGCGGAAACGGCTGTGGGGGACCATCCACTGGAATCTGTCGAGACCATGGCGTCGATCGCGCTCGCCGTGGAGTCCTCGGTGCGCTACGCCAAGCGGCCCCGGCTGAAGCTCGACCCCTCGGAGGCCAACTTCTACAACGCGACGGCCATGGCGGCGGTGCACGTGGCCAACGCCCTGTCCTTGAAGCGGATCGTCTGTTTCACGGAGACCGGAAACACGGTTCGGCTGCTGTCGCGGTTCCGGCCGAACTGCGAGATCATCGCCCTCTCACCCCGCCAGGAAACGGTCAACCGCATGAGCATCGTGGCCCACGTGAGGGCCATTCTGTTCCGGCGCGAGCCCAGTCTGGAGGACATGCTCTATATGGCCGCCGAAATGCTGGTCGTCCGGGGGCTCGCGAGCTTCGGAGAGGAGATCGTCTTCGTCGCGGGCGTCCCTCCGGGGGTCGCCAAGAGCACCAACGTCATGAAGCTCCACCGCATCGGCGAAGAGGTGAAATTCCACTAGGGCGCCCTTTCGAAGGACGGCTCCGGGTTCCGCTGGCCCGGATCCGCTCGCCGGTGGGACCTGGGGAAAGCCCTTCCCCGGACCTGAAGCAACGGGCCGGAGCTGTTTCTCGGACCGTAACTCCTTGCCAGGACTGGATCCCCGAGCTCAAAGGCTCTGGGTGGTTGACCCGGGCTCGCCAGGTTTCCGATTCTCCATCGCTCACCATGCTGAACCGTTTCCAATTCTCCCGTTTGCGCCCCGCGCGCCGCACCGCAGCACCCGCTACGGATCGTTCGTCAGGAGCTCTGGCCCAGGCCGCAAGGGTGGTTTGCGTCGCCAGCGGCAAGGGCGGCACCGGCAAGAGCGTCATGGCCAGCAACCTGGCTGTCACCCGCGCGAAGGCGGGCGAGCGCGTGCTGCTCGTGGACTTCGATGCAGGTCTGGCGAACGCTCACCTGTTGCTTGGGTTGGCGCCAGACTGGGATCTGGGGCACGTGATCGAGAGCCGCGTGGATGCCCGTACGGCGATGGTGGAGGGACCCCATGGGCTCAAGCTGTTGTCCGGGGGCGTGGGACGCGATGCGCTGGTGAATCCCTCGAGGCGCGAGTTGGATCGCCTTTTCAAGGCGCTGCGACCGCTCGAGCACGAGTTCGATTTGATCATCATCGACCATGGCGCTGGTTTGGGTTACAGCACCGTGGCCCACCTGGCGGCTACCAGCACGCTCATCCTCGTCACCAACCACGAGGTCACGGCCCTGTCGGATGGTTACGCGCTCTACAAGCGCGCAACTTCGGTCAACCGCGATGTGCGCGTAGGGCTCGTGGTCAACCGAGCGCCCGACGAACGGCTGGCGATGGCGGGTTGGGATCGCTTCCGGGGCGCTGCGCAGCGCTTCCTGGGCCACCACCCTGAACTCATCGGCTGGGTGCCCCAGGACCCCGCGATCTCCCGGTCGGTGCAGCAGCGTGTACCGGTCACTCTGAGCGCGGAGAATAGTCCGGCGGCGGTCGCGATCCGTCAGGTTGCTGCCTGGCCTCCTATTGACCACGCACGCTCGACTACCGCATTCTACGAGCGAGCCCGCAAGGCGCTGCGCTGAACCGACGGCAAGGTAGCCGTAGGCCCCAAGCACAGCACGCCGCCCCAACCCGCCGCGCACGCGACATAGCTTCTGCCGCCTGAAGGACGTCTGCGCGCGGCCACTCCCTTTTTCGCGCGACCCATGAGCCGTCCCCGCACCCGCCGCCCAGGGTCGAAGATGCAGGTCCTTTCCTTCGTCAACCAGAAGGGGGGCTGCGGAAAGACCACCACAGCCGTCAATCTAGGCGGCGCCCTCGCTGCGCGCGGGGAGCGCGTGCTGGTCGTCGATCTCGACCCACAGGCCCACGCCACGCTGGGGCTGGGGATTGCGCCCGAAGGCGCTCCGACAGTGGCGGAGGTGCTGCTGGATGAAGCCTTCATCGAGCAGGCCATCGTCACGGGTCCCGGTGGGCTCGATGTTCTGCCCTCACGCCCAAGGCTGGCAGAATTCGAGGAGGCCTCCGAACGGCTGATCCGCCCGGAGCAGCGGCTGAAGATCGCCCTCGACGCGGTTCGCGACCGCTACGACTGGGTCGTCGTCGATTGCCCTCCCCGGACAGACGGGGTGTTGACGGCCAACGCACTCTTTGCATCCACCTGCGCCATGCTGGTGGTGGAGACCGGAGCGTTTGCCCTGCAGGGTGCCCTGCAGGCCCTCAAGGTGTTGGACGACGTAGGCGAGAACCAGGGGCGGAGCTACGACGTGCGTGTGGTGGGGACGCTGTTCGACCGGCGCACTCGCTTCGCGCGTGAGCTGCTGGTCGCCCTGCACTCGCGCTTCGGGGAGGCGATGTTCGACACCGTCATCCGCACGAGCGTGCGGCTGCGCGAGGCACCTGCCCACGGTGTGCCCGTTCAACTGCTGGATCCCAGCTGCCGGGCGACGGCGGACTTCGCCGCCTTGGCGGAGGAAGTGGTCGACCAGTGCTGCGAGGACGGGACGCTGCGTCCGGTATTGCGGACCGGTTCCAAGGGGGAAATCGGCGAGGATTCCCAGCCGCGGGCCGTCCCCGAACCCAAGCCCACACCTTCCAGCTGAAATTGCCCCGCCGGTCCCGCCTCCCACGGATCAAGGCCCTGTCACCATGGATGCCCTAGCCCTCCTCTGCACGCTGCACGCTGACGGTCCCGCGACCCTTCGACGTCTGCGGGCCGCCGGCTGCGATTCGCTCGCCGCTCTTGAATCCCTGCCCGTCGGCCAACTCGGCGAGCTGCTACAGGTCACCCCTGCGGTTGCTCGACGACTCGAGCGCGAGGCGCGCGCCCTGCGCACGCGCCTCGACGACGATCCCCTCGAGCACGAGGAGGCACCGGAGGGGCTGGTCCGCGATTCCATGTCCGGCGCGAGCGGCCAGGCGGTGGAGGATTCCTCGGGTGCCCTGGACCGGATCGATCAGGACTTGCTCGGGAGAGTCTTGGACACGGTTCGGGAAGTGCCCGCGGAGCCCGCTCCCGGGGTGGTGGATCCTGCGAGAACGCCGGCGCCCAGCGCCTTGGAAGGGGCCGCCGACGGGGAAGAGCATCGGCGGAACTTTGCTTCGATCGTCGAATCGTCGCTTGCGCCCCAGGCCGGCGTACCTGTCGGGGAGGGGACCCCGATGGCGGGTGACCCTGCGCCCGTCGATCAGCCGCAGGATCCATCGGCCGATCCGCTTCCGATGGCCCAGCTCCCGACCCCGGAGCCGGCCGCAGCGTCCTGTGCTGGACTGCGGGCGGGTACCGTAGACGGCCTGGACGCCGAGTTGAGCGTCGACTTGGCGCGTGCGGGAGTGGTCGATCTCGCTGGCCTGGTGGCTGCGGACTGCGACGATCTCGCCCATCGCACCGGCCGATCCTTCGCCCAGCTGCGCCGCCTGCAATTCCTCGCCAAGCGCTTGCTCCCGCGGGAGGCTGAGCGCCTAGCGCCGCGCGCTCCGTTTGGGGCTGGCATCAGCCGGCCAACGGAGCCTGCGGTCGAGCTGCCTGAGGAAGGCCCTGCTGTGGTTGCGCCCCTGGCCCGAGACGCAGCTCCGGGATCAGCGACCGAGCCGCCTCCTTTCGGAGCCAACATCGTCCCCCCTCCCGCGCAGGAGGAAGCCCGGCGGGAGCCGCGCCCCTCGGATGAACCGATCGTGCCGACTCGCCAGCGCACGGAAGCGCCGGGCATGGAGCACCCCGTGCAGGTCGAGCCGGTCAACACGAGTCCGCGCCGCTTCTGGGAGCCGCGCTCGATCTACGAGGCGCGTACGGCAAGCCAAGGCGAGTCCCGGTCCGACCCGGATGTTCGTCGGTCGGTAGATGCGTCAAGCGAGGTCGGAGCTTCGGCCCTTGCCGCTTCGGGAGAGGCGCCTCCGGCGAGGGTCGGTCGTCGCTCGAACGCAGCGGAATCCACCGATGCGGCGGTTCCAAGCACTGCGCCGAGCGAGACCGCGAGACCTTTGAGCGAGGAGCGCGAAGAGGTGCTGCGCTGGAACTTTGAGATCCCCGCGCCGGGCACGATGCCCGAGTCGATCGTGCCCCCGGGACCGCGGCCCACCGACAGCGAACGGGAAGACGCTGCTGGGCCGTTCGCCTAGCGGGGACCGTCACCCAAGGGTGGTTGAGCGTGCCGGAGCGGCCCCAGCGCGGGTCCGCTCCGGCCAGGTTTTTTTTCAGGGGCGAGGGCGGCTGTTCTGGGCCACCGATGGGGACCGCTGGGCCCCCCACGGGCCAGATTTGTCGGGGCTGTGCGTTCGGTTCCGCGGGTCGAACCTGTGACCCTGCAGAGCTGCGGGGATAGATTTCAGCAGGAGAACCCCATGCTCGTCACACTGGCCCTACCCCTGGCCCTGCTCGTTCAATATCCCACAACCCCCGCTGGGGATGGGGCGCCGAGTTTCGGTGCCAGTCCGGTTTCGCGGGATATAGAGGGTCTGTTCCGGAATCCCACGGACCCGGACCTGCAGTTCCTCGCGAGCATGCGAGATCTGGTGGTCGAGGTGCACACCCAGCTGGCGCTGGCGGAGGCACGCGCGATCAAACGCGGGCTCCTGAATCTGCTCCCAACCACCGAGCCTGGCTCGCCGGGCTTCCGGCTGGAGCAGCTCCTGGCGGAGGTGAGCACGCTAGCCAAGGATCCCTTTGGCAAGCAGCTAGACCAGGACCAGGCGATCTCGCTTGCCCGGGCAGTGGCGGACGGGGAGCTGCTCGCCTACGCCCCTTTGATCGCGGCGGCGCGCGAAGATGTGCCTTTGCTTCTCTCTTCGCTCGATCTCCTCCACGGACACACCCACGGGCTCGTGCAGCTGATCGAGGACAGCGAACTGTCGACGGTCACCGCCTCTGCGGATCTGGCTGCTGCCCGCCTGCGCGCAGCTCGGACCGATCTGATCCGCCTGGCCAGGCCGATCAATCGAGAGCTCGCCCCGCTTGGTCAGGAAGAGCTCCGGGTGGCTCGCGGGATCGCGGAGTCGTCCAATTCTGCGCGCAAGGACTACTTTGCGCTGCGGGCCTCCGGTGCCCAGGAGGGGCGCATGCTGCGCTCGGCTTCCCAGCTGGAACTCTTCGACAAGCTGCACGCCGAAGCCCTTGGGGACCGGCGCCGGGCCCAGACCGCAACGGTCGCCGTCGCGCAGCGTCTCCCCAGGTTTCTGCCGATCTTTGATTCCCAGCGGAAGGTGGGCGAGCCCTGGGCGGAGATGTCCGCGTCGGAACGGGCCAAGCTGGCGGTGAAGCTTGGCAGCGATGCCCTGGCCAAGGATCCGCTGAACGCGGATCTCACCTACCAGGTGGCCCTTGGCCTGGAGTTCTCTTCGGGCAAGCGGGCTGCGGAGCCCTATCTCGACCGTTTCCTGGTTCTCCGGGGGATTCGGCACTACGACCACCGGACCTTTCGAGATCGCAACCTCGACGTGTTCGAGCAGTACGCGATGCTGCGAATTGCCGACTGGCGCCCGGATGGCGCCTCCAAGTAGCGGGGCAGAAGTCCGGGGAAGGGCCCTTAGGGGGGGCTCCGGTCCTATACTGGCGGCCGCCCACGCCTGCCATCCATGAGCCCCAGCCCGCCGACTACCTCCTCGAACCTGATCCCGCTTGCCCAGGGACGCCCGGCTGAGGATCCGATTTTTGCGATTCACGCTGAGGCTGTACGCCGGGCCGAGCAGGGGGAGCAGGTCATCGACGCGAGCCTGGGGACGCTGCTCGACGATGCGGGTCGTGTCGCCATTCTGCCGGCGGTCTTCGACGCCTTTCGCGACGTCGAACCGGGGAAAGCCGCGGCCTACGCGCCCATCGCTGGGGATGCACACTTCCGCAGGGCCGTGATCGCCGACCTCTTCGGGGACAGCTCCATGGCTGATCGCGCGGAATGCGTAGCGACCGCGGGCGGTACGGGGGCGATTTTCGGCGCCGTGGTCAACTTCGTCGAGGAGGGGCACGCCCTCTACACGTCCGATTTCCACTGGGGGCCGTACCGGACGATCGCAGACCACACGCGCCGCAAGGTGCGGACGTTCGAGATGTTCCGCGACAAGCGCTTCGACGCCGAAGCCTTCGAGGCGGGGCTGATGGATCTTGGACGGAGTCAGGGCAGCGCGTTCGTGCTGCTCAACTTCCCCTGCCAGAACCCCACCGGCTACAGCCTGGACGATGCCGAGTGGGAGCGGGTAGCGGCCGCGCTGGAACGCGCGGTGGAGCATTTTCCGGTGACGGTGCTTCTCGATGTGGCCTATGCACGGTACGCCCCGGCGGATGCGGCCGATTGGAGACGCTACCTCGAGCCGCTGCTTGCGAAAATTCCGCTGCTTGTCGCCTGGTCGGCATCGAAGACCTTTGCGCAGTACGGTGCACGCGTGGGGGCCTTGGTCGCGGTGATCCACGACGATGAGGAACGCGCCAGGGTGTTGAACGCGATGACGTACTCGTGCCGCGGCACCTGGTCGAACTGCAACCACATGGGCTTGCTCGCGGTCGCGAACCTGCTGATCGAGCCGGAGCGGGCTCGCGCTGCCGATGCCCAGCGGGCCGAGCTCATCGGACTGATGGGGGGGAGGGTCGAGGCCTTCAATGCCGAGGCGGTACGGGTCGGGCTACGCTATCCGCGCTACGAGGCCGGCTTCTTCGTAACGGTCTTCACACCGGATCCGCAGCGCACCGCTGAGAGATGTGCCGAGGACGGCGTGTTCGTCGTGCCGGTGATGGGAGCGGTGCGGGTCGGACTGTGCGCGACGCCCATCGATACCATCCCGCGGCTCGTTGCATCCCTGGCCCGTGGCGTCGAGGCGGCCCAATGAGCGCAATGGGAGAACACGGCTACGGGGACCGGGTGCACCTGTGCAACGATGCGTGGACGCGCACGGCGCTGGCGCGGATCTCATCCCCGACGACCTCGCACCCCGAGCTCATGACCCTTGTCCGAGCGGTCTACCAGCGGCTGCTCACCGAGGTCCTCGCCGCGGAAATCCCAACGACGGATACCCGGGTCAAGACTCGGATGGCGGCCATCCACCCCAAGGAAGGCCACTGGCAGGGCTCGGTACTCGACCCTGCTGCCCGGGTGGTTGTGGTCGACCTCGTCCGGGCGGGAATGGTCCCCGCCCAGGTTTGCTTTGAGGCGCTGTCGCTCGTGCTTCCCCTGGAGAATCTACGCTTGGATCACGTCACCCTCGCCCGGCGGGAGGGAAAGGATGGCCACGTTGCAGGCGTGGATCTGGCGGGAAGCAAGGTCGGGGGAACCCTGGAAGGTGCGACGGTTCTGCTCCCCGATCCGATGGGGGCCACGGGCTCGACCCTGGTGCGTGTCCTGCATCACCTGATCGAGGGCTTTGGTCGACCGCGTCGGATCGTCGCCATGCCGATGATCGCGACGCCGGAGTTTCTCAAAGCGGCCCTCGCGGCCTCCCCAGAGCTCGTGATCTATGCTGGGCGGGTCGATCGGGGCCTGTCCAAGCCTGAGATCCTGGATTCGCCCCTAGGGGCCCGCTGGGACGAGGAGCGCGGCCTCGACAGCCGCGACTACATCGTCCCTGGAGCGGGCGGCCTCGGTGAGGTCTTGAACAACTCCTGGTGTTGAGCCAGGAGCATTCGCCGTAGAAGAGGTCGGACGCTACAATCCCGACCCATCCAGCCCTTTCCCCAGCCGCTTAGGAGGCTTATTAGCAATGGCGTACGTCGTCGCCGAACCCTGCGTCAAGTGCAAGTACACAGACTGTGTGGACGTCTGTCCGGTGGATTGCTTCACCGAAGGTGTCAACTTCCTTGCGATCAACCCTGACGAGTGCATCGACTGCGGTGCCTGCGTCCCCGAGTGCCCGACCGAGGCCATCTTCGAGGAGACCGAGGTCCCCGAGAAGTGGTCCGAGTACGTTGAGCTGAACGCCAAGCTGGCGGGCTCCTGGCCGGTCATCACCGAGAAGAAAGACGCTCTCGACGATGCCGACGAATGGAAAGACGTCGAAGACAAGCGTGAGCACCTCTCCGACGAGGCCTTCTCCGGCTAGGTGACTGATCGCGGTCCCCGCTTCCGCGAGGGGCCGGGAACCAGCTCTCCGAAGCAAGGGGCCTAGGGCCCTTCGGAGTTCGACGCGGGATCGGATGCGACTGCATCTGATCCCGCGTTGTCGTATACGGGCGGTTGCGCGGCGGCGTGGCTTGCAACATCGCAGGCGGGCAGCCGGACCCAAAACGTGCTCCCGTCGCCGGGGGCGGACGCCACGCCAGCCCTGCCGCCGTGGCGCGCGACGATGCGCGCGAGGATCGATAGGCCGATTCCTTCGCCCTCGACCGGCCCGTTGGGATCGAGACGCCGGAAGGCCTCGAAGATCTTCTTGTGGTGGCGAGGGGCGACTCCGATCCCATTGTCGGTGACGCGATATTCCACGAAGGTTCCGTTCCGTTCGCCGGCCACCGTGATCTGGAGAGCCCGCTCCGGACTCTTGTACTTGATGGCGTTGTCGATCAGGTTGCTGAACACCTGGGCGAGCTCGTCCTCCATGCCCATGCACTCGGGCAGATCAAGGATGCGCAGGTCTGCGGCCAGGGACTGAACGGGGTACGAAAACTCGTCGAGGATCCTCTGCATGAGTGCGGCGACGTTCACCGGCTGAAGCTGGAGCGCCGAAGAATCCATGGCCGAGAGCACCGACAGCGCGCGGAGCAGGCGCTCCATTTTGGCGGTCGACGACTGTACGAAGCGCAGGGCGTCCGGCAGGTCGACGTTGAGCAGGCGCTGCACCGCCTGGCGCTTGTCACCGAGATCGGTGGGTTCGAGTAGGCCGCGCAGCTCGGCGAGCCCGATACGGATTTCCTCGCTGAACCCGTCGATGTTGACCAAGGGCGAGCGCAGGTCGTGGGAGGTGGCGCGAAAGACCTGTTCGAGCTCGCCGGTCTGGGCGGCGAGCTGCTGAACGAGCTGCTCGCGAGTGCGGTTGGCTTGCTCGCGCCCGGTCACGTCCAGGAACACTGCAACCGCCGCTTCGATGGATCCGTCGGCTCCCAGCAGGGGCGTCGTGTTGACCAGGATCCAGACGGGGTCCTGTCCTGCTCGCTCGACGATGATCGGAACATCGTGGCAGGTTTCCCCGAGTTGCAGCGAGCGCATCAGTGGCATGTCGGCTGCAGCGATCGCCTGGCCGTCCGGGCTTCGCTGGATGTGGTCGGCATAGTGGTCGCTGAGCCGGCGGCCGATCAGAGCCCCCGGGGACTGCCCCCCTGGATAGATCAGCCTGCGGGCGGCAGCGTTGGCGAGCTCGATGGTCTGGTCCAGTGCTCCGACGACGAGAATGCCGGCCTGGCTTTCCTCGAGTGTGGCTTCGAGGAGTCGGCGCGTGCGGTTGAAGGCCGTTCGGGTTTGACAGCGCTCGACCATCAGGCCACCGAGCTGTCCGCAGGCCAGGCTGAGCGCCAGTTCCTCGGAGTGGGCGGTGCGCTGCATCGGCAGCCGAATCTCGATGTGCCCGAGGGGTTGGCCGGTGGAGCTCGCGAGGGGCTCCAGCCACCGGCCGGCGGCCAGCGTGGTGCGCTGGGTGATCGCGTTCTCCAGGCTGAGATCCGCCTCCATGGAGTAGCCTGGCAGCCGGTATTCGACCACGTTGATCATCAGAGCGAGGACCTCCAGCGGCGAGCTGCCGGCGGCAATCTCGTCGAGCATCGGTTGCCTGGATGAGCGCACGAAGCCCTGAAGCGTACTGGCGGTGATGTCGACTGCGTGGACGAGACAGCCCGGGCTATCTGCGGCTACATCCTCCAAGAGGGACAGGTGCATGCGCACAAAGCGCGGGCTTCCATCGACGTTGTGGACCAGAACGGGGTCGAGGTTTGCGCTGCGCAGCGATAGGTCGGCGAGGCACTCCTGTGCTTCGGCGTGGAGGTCGAGCGGAAGCACGTCGAGCCATGAGGTGCCGAGCATTTCGCCCGGTGAGCGGCCTAGCAGGTGCGCGAGCGCGCGATTGATGTAGGTCGTCTTCCCCTCGAGATCCAAGGTCCACACGCCGTCATCGCGAATCTCGGCAAAGCGCCTGGCCTGGGCCTCACTCCGTGCCGCTTGGCGACTGCGTTCGCGTTCCTCGCGGACGAGGACGCCCCTGGCAGCAACGGCTGCCAGCAGGCAGGCCATGCCGGTAACGAGATCGAGGCCGTGGGTGACGTCGATGCGCGTCCACCAGCCGTCCAGAGGGCCTCGGCGCACGATCTGAACGATCACCTTGGCGCCGGAGATCAGGACCGCGAATGCGAAAGCCGCCAGCCGCCAATCCCGGGATCGGGCCGCAAGCACTGCGCCGTAACCGCCCGCAGCGATCCGCAGGGCTAGGTTGAGGGCGAGAACAGCGAGCATGGACCTAACGCGGACCGCGCCCCCTGGCGCGCCTTTTCGCGCTGCGCTTGGCCAAGCCCCGGGCCCGCACTGCCTGATCCTTCGGGCGATCGGGCGTGTTGTTTTTTGATCGGCCACCGCCGCCAAGGCCTGCGTCCACCGCGTGCACCGGTTCCGCGTCCCGGGACGCGCTTGCCTGGGCGCGCGAGCGGCGTGCCTCCACGGCTGCACGCGGGGCGCGGCTGGGGATCAGGCACTCGGGGCCATCTCCGATCAGTTCGCCCCGGCCTGCGTCCAGCAGAGCACGCCGGACCAGGAACCAGTTCTCTGGGACGAAGAACTGCATCAGCGCGCGCTGCGTTCGGCGCTCGCTCAGCTTTTTGACCGTGCTCACGGGCTTCATGGTCATCGGATCCAGACCCGTGTGATACATGCAGGTCGCGATGTCCATCGGCGCGGGGATGAAGTCCTGGACCTGGCGCGGCTTGTACCCGGATGCCTTCAGGAACAGGGCGAGCTCGATCATCTCTTCAGGGCCGGAACCCGGGTGGCTAGCGATGAAGTACGGCACCAGGTATTGCTCCTTGCCGACCCGCTTGGAGGCGGCGGTGAAGCGCTCGGCGAACTCCTCAAAAGTGTGGTTGGCCGGCTTCTTCATGTGGTCTAGGACCGACTTCGATACGTGCTCTGGCGCGACCTTGAGGTGACCGCCCACGTGGTGCTCAGCAAGTTCTTCGAGGTACTCCGCGTCATCCCGGGCGAGGTCCATGCGTATGCCGGAGGCTACGTGAACGCGCTTCACCCCGGGCGTGTTGCGCGCCTCCCGCATCAAGTCCTTGGTGGGTCCGTGGTCGGTGTCGAGCAGCTTGCAAACCGTCGGGTGAATGCAGGATAGGCGTCTGCACTTCGCCTCGATCTCCGGATCCTTGCAGCGCATCTGATACATGTTGGCGGTCGGGCCGCCGATGTCGCTGATGGTGCCCTTGAAGTCCTTGGACTGTCCGAGCTCGCGCACCTCCTTCATGATCGAGTCGTGGGACCTGCTCTGGATCGCGCGGCCCTGGTGCATCGTGATCGAACAGAAGGTGCAGCCACCAAAGCAGCCGCGCATGATCGTCACAGAGTCCTTGATCATCCCGTGCGCCGGCACCGGCTCCGTGTAGCTGGGGTGCTGCTGTCGGGTGTAGGGCAGATCGTAGGCGCGATCCATCTCGGTCTCGTCCATCGGCAGGCAGGGCGGATTGATCACCACCCTGCGGTCGCCGTGGGCCTGGACGATGCGCCGGCCGTTGAGGGGGTTGGTCTCCTGGTGGATGATGCGGGTCATCTCCGCAAAGGCCCGGCCATCCGCGCGGACCTCGTCGTAGCTGGGTAGATCCCGCGTGACTCCGTCGCAGTGGGTGCCCGGTCCGTCAAAGGTATGCTCCGGCAAATCGCCCTTCTTGCCCAGCAGGTAGGCGACGCCGCGCAGGTCGCGGCAATCGGCGATGTCCGCGCCAGCGTCGAGGCGGCGGGCGATCTCGACGATTTGCTGCTCGCCCATCCCGTAGCCCAGAAGGTCGGCTTTGGACGAGACCAGCATGCTCGGCCTGACGGTCTCTGACCAGTAGTCGAAGTGGGCGACTCGCCGCAGGCTGGCCTCGACCCCTCCGATGATCACGGGCACCTTCGAGCCTGCTTCCCGGCAGCGCTGGGCGTACACGTTGGTCGCCCGGTCGGGGCGCGCGCCGTTGCGCCCACCCGGGGAATAGGCGTCCTCCGAGCGCGGCCTGCGGTTGGCCGTGTAGTGGTTGATCATCGAGTCCATGTTCCCCGCGGAAACGCCGTAGAACAGGCGCGGGGGACCGAACTCACGCCAGGCATCGGCGCTCTTCCAATCCGGCTGGCAAAGCAGCGCAACGCGGTAGCCGGCCGCTTCGAGCACGCGACCCAGCAGCGCGTTGGCAAAGGAAGGGTGGTCGACGTAGGCATCCCCTGAGACGAAGAGAATGTCGACTTGGTCCCATCCTCTGGCGCGCATTTCCTGCGGGCTAGTGCAGAGGAAAGCCCGCGTATCGCTGGCTTTGGATCGGCCCGTCTGGGGCTTGGTTTGCGGGCGGGACATAGCCCCGCATTATAGGCGCTTAGGCGGGCAGGCTGGCGACCTTGGCCTGGGGGAGCTTGGACCAAATCCGGCGCAGCGCCCAGCGACTGAAGCTAGCGAGGCGCTTGGGGTGGGCCCAAAACGCGAGGCTCGCCAGACGTGTTGCCCGGTGGGCGGCGCCAAGGCCTTCGAGGGCGACCTCCATGGAGGCATCGAGCGCGGACTGCTGTTTGCCGCTGGCCACCTGGAACCGGGCGAGGTGGAGGTTGCTGCGCCGCGCAAAGCGTGCAGTGGCGGCGCGCTCCTCGTCGGTCTCTCCGACCCAGCCGAGGCTGAACTGTCCACGCACGAGGAGTCCGGCCCGAGCGAGGTTTGCGATGCCCGCGGAGGCCAGGGCCAGGTCCAGATTGTGGCGCAGGGCGCGCTGGACGGTGGGGGCGGCGCTGTCGACCACGATCGTGCAGGAGCGGACGCCGCAGCGAAAAAGAAGCTCGGCGAACTCGGGGTCGATGCGGTCCGGTCGCAGTCCGTAGGGGAGCTCGAGGTTGGCCAGCGGAGCCTCGCGCAGGAAGCCCCTGAGGAAGGCCTTGGCCCGGGGAAGATCGTGATTGAAGACCTCGTCGGCGAGACGCACCGTGCGCACGTCCCGGTCAGCCACGAGGGAGCGGAGCTCCGCCAGGACCTCGCCCAACTCGCGTACGCGGAAGACGCGGCCATACGCGTTGCGGCAGGCCGGGCAGCCAGGGGGGCAGGCCCGACTGGTCACGAGGCTGGCCCAACGGTTCTTTCCACGTCCCGCGTAGCGCTCCAGGTCCACGAGATCCCAGGCCGGCGCTGGCGTCGCCGGCAGGTATTCGGAGGGGGGCAGGGCCTCCTGCCGCCGCATGTGCCCGCGCGCATCCCGCCAGTCGAGACCAGGTACGCCCGCGTAGCTGCGTCGCCCGGTCACCAGGCCTTCGAGCAGTTCGGTCAGGGGGCGTTCGGGGTCCCCGTGGACGGCAAAGCGCAGGCCAACCAGGTCGAGCGCAGCCTGGTCCAATTCGCTGGCGTGACCCGCAACCAGGACTCCGACGACCTCGGGCAGGCGGTCGCTCAGCGCCCGGAACAGGGCTTCGAGGTGGGCGGATCCGGCGTTTTCGCCGTGCACGATGGCGACGTCGGGGGCACAGGCCACGAGCTGTTCGCAGGTCTGGTCGAGGTTCCAGCCCTCCAGGGCTGCATCGACCACGCTCAGGTCTTCAGCCACAGGGGATCCGGGCGCCTCCCTTAGCCAGGCGGCCAGCGTCAGAGCGGCTAGCGGTGGTTCGGGCGGGCGGCCCTTTTGCGGCCGCCCGTTGCCCGTCGGTCGCAGCACGACCACCGACAGGGCCTCCCCGAGGGGGCCCCGTGACGTGGCCGAGCTGTCGGGCGGCGCCAGGGTCATGCCCCGACCCTATCGATCGGAAGGGGGCGATTCCAGACCCGGACGCCATCGCCGGGGAGGGACCTCAAACGGAACAAGGGCCCGCTCCTCCAAAGAGGGGCGGACCCTTGTTCCAGTGGGTCGGGATCAGCGTGCGAGGGGGCTGCCGAGGGCGCCCTGGCGCCCCAGCTCCGCGGCAGCGCCTAGGTTCAAGCGCACTCCGCCTTCCCAGAGGCTGTCCTCGAGCACCAACCAGGTGGTCACGTAGAAGGGCGGCACCTGGCCCAAGGGCAGTTTGACATCGAAGTTGCTGGGCATCGGCTCCAGGTAGCCGTTGCCGTCCGCGCAGCGGGCGAGGCCGTGGCTCAGACGGTTGACGTCCATTCGGTAGAGCAGGGCCGGGCTGCGGCCATGGATGCTGTCCAGGGCCCAGGCCAGCTCTCCTTCGACGCCTTCCTCGGACTGCGCCACCTTGGCGGCAAGGCTGGTGCCCTCGCCAAGGGAGATGAGCGCTTCGTCGCCCTGGGTCACAGCGCGCACGCGTACCCGGGAAGCGCCGAAGTAGCTGGCCAGGTTGGACAGGTCCTCGCGGCCGCCAGCCGTGGTCACGGCCTGGGGTGAGGGCACGAAGTCGTACTGCAGGAAGCGGCTACCGGATTCGAGACCCTTCACCGGCTGGGTGGACACCAGGGATTCGCCCAGGGACTTGAAGCCGTCGAGCACGCCAGACATTTGGTCGGCGGCGAGGTCGGCGTCGATCCCGTGGAGGATCGCCGAGATGTCGGTGGCGCCGCGATCGACGTGGCCGATCATCGCAAAGCTCGAGCCGGCTTGACCGAGGATGCCTTCGAAACCCGAGTAGGCTGCGCGGAGTTGAATGCCCTCCTCGTACCCGGTGTTCAGGGCCATCCCGTCGATCATCGGCCGCACGAGCTGGTCGAGGTGTTGACGGGTCAGGCTGCCGAGCATCACGAAGGCGTCCTCATCGGAAACGTACTGGGCCAGCTCCGCTAGATCCCGGCCGGTGCCCTCACCGAGATCCGCGAAGGGGCTATCGGGGTTCATCGTCATCGCGAAAGCGAGGTCGAGGTTCCCTTCCTCAAGGTCCAAACCCAAGGAGAGGAAGCGCATGCCTTCGATCATCTCCACGCCCTGATCCATCTGATTCTCGAGCAGTGCACCGGCGGAATCGGATCCGGCCTGGGCACTAGCCATGGACTTGGCCATGCTCATGCCCTGCTGCAGCTGGTCCCCCAGGGCATCCACCAGGTAGGCGATGTGCACGCGGAAGCGAATCGAACCCTTCGGCAGGCCGGTGCTCAGCATCTGGCCATGCTCGGCATCGGGCGTGTAGGTCTCATGCAGGGGGACCGCCACGGCGTTGCCGGAGGAGCGCGGCGTCGGCATGCCAGGCGCGCCCTGGAGCTTGGCGGCCAGCGAAGCCGCGTTGCGCACGTTGATGACAAATGTGGGGGCCGGCTCCATCCCCTCGCCCATCGACAGGGCAAAGCCGAGCGGGGCATCGCTGCGCACCTCGCTGGGGTCGATTCCGAAGTTTGAAAGGCTGGAGAGCATCATCTGCGGGGGCGGCATGGGCACCTCCGGCATCAGATCGCTGATCTCCAGCATCAGGTCTTCCAAGCGATCGATCGAGTCCAGCTCCGCCCAAAGAAACGCGTCGGCGGGCACCAGGCTGCGCATCTCGGCCGTCGGATTGGCGCTGAGCGCACCCGGGCGGGTGGTGAAGCTCCTGTTTTGGCGGGTATCGGACTTGGCGCCCTGGGCCTTCATCCCCGTGTCGCCGCCGGCGACCGTGGTCTGGTTCGGCACCTGGGCTGCGTTGTCAACGGGCGCTTTGGACTGCTGGCCCGCAGGCGAAGCGGGCGCCGGGTCTGCGGCCTCCTCGCCCGAGCAGGCAACGACGGTGAACAGAACGGGCAGCAGCAGGGGGTGGATGAGGCGCTTCATGGTGGTGGGGGTGCGCCGGTGGGAAGGGCGCTCAATGGGTGTGATCGATCCTCGGACTCGCCAGACCTGAGCGCCGCTGCCCGTTCTTCCGACAGAACGTGTCCAAATCCCAGGTTGGTGCATAACGAATGGGACTCCCTACCCCTGGTCTAGGCATGCACGTTCCCAAGCTCCCCCTCGTGGCCACCACGGCCCTTCTATCCCTCGCCGCCTGCAGTGGTTCCGGTTCCTCCAGCTCAGAGATGGACATGGGCGATCCCGGCGTCAGTGGGACGCCGGATTTCACGGTCTTCGCCGACGGCAGCGATCCCCGTCTGCTGGCGGCCGTCTACCCCTCGGGCCAACAGGTTCAGTTCTTCGGCCAGCGCGGCTTCGACGGACTGCCGACTGGGCTCTATGCGATCACAGTGGAGTCCGCTTCGGGCGCCGCTCAGTTCGACCTGGACGGGGAGGGGCGGCCGGTTCGCATGGTCTCGGTCGAAGGTGAGCGCTACCTGCTGGACTGGGCGTCGGATGGCCAGTCCGCAGCGCTCACCGCGATTTCCCCGGACGGGACCTTCCAAATCAGCACGGACCTCAACTTCCTCGGCGTAGCCGGACTGTCGACCGGTGATGACGCTTGGAATCTGGCGGATGGCGCTTCCAGGGCGGTGAACCGCATCGGAATCTCAGCCACCGGCCAGGCGCGCTTCGGCTACATCGATCCCGACTCCATTCCCCAAATCCTCGGCGGCAGCACCGGAGCGGGTCAGGTGCAAACCCTCGTGTCGGTCTGCGGGATCGAGGCGGCGGGCAATCTCTCGGTCGTCACTTCTGTGCGTGACGCGGACAGCGGGGAGCTCGCGCTCTCCGTGCCGGCCCTCTACCTGGGCGGTGGTCTCTATTCGGCTGCGATTCCAAGCGGCCAGGTGACGCTGCAAAACGACGAGCCCACCTGCACCGCGACTGCGAGCGTCCTAGACCTCGCGTGCCTGGCGCTCGACGGCATCGGCGGAAGCGCGGCGTTCAGCACCCAGCTGTGCGCGAGCTTGGCCGCTGCAATCGACGTGATCACGGGTGGTCCAGGTGGCGAAGGGGTCTACGTTTTCGAGGGCTGTGAGGCTCTCCTCGGATCCCTGGACCTGTACTGCTCCACCCTCGGCCAGGGGGCTGCTCCGGGGACTCCGCCGCTGGCGGACCAGCTGTGCACAGCCGTCTTCCAGGACGCCGCGCTGCCCGCCGAGCTGACCATCGAGTCCTGCGTCGTCGCCCTACCTGCGGGCACCTGCTCGCTGCCCCTTTCCGTGCCCTCCAACGTGAGCTTCCCGGTGATGAACTCGATCGATCTGGGCATGGATTCTGCGATTCAGTCGCTCGTGCTGGTGCCGAGCGCTCCGGCCGCCGGTGAGGGCTATGTCGCGACGGCACGCATCACCTGCCTGCCCGCCGGATCCAACGTCCGCATGGATATCGTGGGGACCGACGGCTACACCGACGAGGTGAATTTCCCGGTCGCCGCAACCCAGGCGGAGGGCTCGTTCGACCTGGGCGTGCCCGGGGCTGCCCAGGGGGTCCAGGACACCGTGACCGCCGACCTCGAGCTACCGGGGGGGAGCGTCTTGACGCGTACCGCGTTCCTCGTGTTCGGCTCTTAGCCGCGCTCCGGCGCAGGGGAAAGCCCCGGAGCGGCGGAAACTGGCCCCTGCCCGGGGCCACCTGGGGGAGCGGTCGCGTAGGCTCTTGGGCCGTCGCGTCACCGCTCCCCCTCTCCTATGAAGCGCATCCTCCCGTTCGCCCTCCTTCTACTGTGCGTCAGCGGCCTCACGGGGCTCGCCCGATCCACGAGCCCACTCGGGCAGGACCCTGCTGAGCCGGATTCCGGCCAGCCCGAGCTGCGGCACCTGGTCGTGCTGCACACCAATGATGTGCACGGTCAGGTTCTGCCCCTGCCCGCCACCTGGCTCCGGGGCCGCGACCCTCTGCCGGACTCGGGCGGCATCGAGCGCATCGGGGCGTACGTGGAGAGCATTCGCGCCCAGGGGAAAGCCGAGGGCTTTGGCGTGCTGTTCGTGGATGGCGGCGATTGGTTTCAGGGCACCCCCGAGGGCCGGATCGACGATGGTCGCGCGTTCCTGAGCGCGTTCGCGGAGCTCCAGCACGACGCGTTAGTCGTGGGCAACCACGAGTTTGACTACGGCGTCGAGACACTGCTCCAACACCTGGCCGCCGTGCCGCTGCCAGCGCTCGTGGCCAACGCAAAGCTCGCCAGCGGGGGCGCGCTGCCGGGCACGGAGGCCGCGCGCCTCATCGAGTGCGCTGGTCTGCGGGTGCTCGTGGTCGGGTTGCTCTCGGTCGCGACGCCCGAGATGAGCCATCCGACGACCCGAACCCTGGACTGGACCTCGCCGGCGAGAGCACTCACCACCGCGCGTGAGTTGTTGGGGGAGGAGGTCGACCTGGTTCTGCCGGTGACCCACATCGGCCTGGATCAGGACAAGGAACTGGCGCGGGCCCATCCCGACCTTCCGCTGATCGTCGGCGGCCATAGCCACACGCTGCTCAAGACGGGCGTTGTCGAAGGGCAGACGCTGATCGTGCAGGCGGGCTCCAAGGCCCGCGGGGTCGGCCGGGTGGACCTCTGGATCGACGCCGGCACCGGAAAGGTCGTGCGCCGGGAAGCCAGCATCGTGAACCTCTACGAAGAGACGGTAGAGGGGCTGGATCCCAAGCCGCGGCTGTCGGAGCTCTGCGCAGAGCTGCTGGCGAGCAGCGCGGAGCTCATGGACGTCGTGGTCGGCACCTTTGGGGGGCCGCTCAGCCGCGGCAGGGATCCCTACACCACCTCGCCGGCCGGGCACATCATCACCGATGTGATGGCCGAGCGCACCGACGCTGACGTGGCGCTGCACAACCGCGGAGGGATCCGCGCGGATCTTCCCGCTGGTCCCGCTACGAGGAGGGATCTGTTTCGGATCCTGCCCTTCGACAATCGCTTGATGATCCTCACTCTGACCGGCGCGCAGCTGGAAGCGCTGATGCGGCGCTCGATCGAGGGCGGCGCGCACTCAGGCCTGGAGTTCAGCGGGATGGAGATCGACCTCAAGCGCACCGGGGACGGCCCGCGGGTCATGGCGATTCGCATTGGGGGCGAGGCGCTCGAGGCCGACTTCTCCTATCGCGTTGTCACCAATGACTTCCTGGCCTCGGGCGGCGACGCCTACGCCGAGCTCGCGGCTGCGCCGAACCGTGAGCTGGATCCCATCCTGCAGCGCGACCTGCTCGAGCAGGCCCTCGCCGCTGCGGGCGGCACCTTGACCCCGTCCACCAAGAACCGCTACCGCCTCGTTCCGTAAATTCCGTCGAGCAATTCTCGACCGGCCCGATCCCCGAGTACGACCGTTTCTATGACCGACCAACCGCAGCTCGCCGCGTCCGAAACGATGCGGAACGGCAAAATCCGCTATGCCTCTGGCGATGGCGTTGCGCTCGTCACCCTGGTGAATCCGCCGGCCAACGGCTACAGCCACGAGATGATGCTCGACCTGGACGAAGCGATCCTCCGGGCCCGCTTCGACGAAGCGGTCGAGGTCATCGTCCTCGCTGGCGAGGGGGAGAAGTTCTTCTGCGCTGGAGCCGACATCGGCGTCCTGCGCGAGATGACGCCGACGTACAAGTACGCGTTCTGCCTGCACGCCAACGAGACGATGCTGCGCATGGAGCACACGCCCAAGCTGGTCATCGCTGCGCTCGGTGGTCACTGCGTGGGCGGTGGGCTCGAGGTGGCCCTGGCGGCAGACCTGCGCTTCGCACGCAAGGCCTCGGGAAAGTGCGGTCTGCCGGAGGTCGCGCTGGGCGTACTGCCTGGGACCGGCGGCACGCAGCGGCTCGCGCGGCAGGTGGGCTCGAGCAAGGCGCTCGACCTGATGACGAGCGGCCGAACCTTTGACTACGCCGAGGCAGAGCGTCTAGGCATCATCGAGCGCCAGTTCGAGGCCGAGTCGGACGTGGAATTCCTCCGCCTCATCTTGGCCGAGGCCAAGGGCTACTGCTCGCCGAAGCGGGCGGGCCTCTCGGTGGGGCTGATCAAGCGTGCGGTGAAGAGTGGCGCGGACCTTCCCCTGGAGTCCGGCCTCGCACTGGAGCGGGAGCTGCAGCAACGGCTCTTCCAGTCCGACGACGCGAAAGAGGGCCTGGCCGCCTTCGAAGAGCGTCGCCCCGCAGTCTTCCGAGGCCGCTGAGAACAAGCCATGCGCGCAGTCCACATCACCGCCCACGGCGGCCCCGAAGTCCTCGACCTGGTGACCCTACCCGACCCCGAGCCCGGTCCTGGCGAGGTGCTGGTACGGGTGTTGGGTGTGTCCCTCAACCATCTCGACATCTGGGTTCGGCGAGGGATGCCGGGCTTCCCCGTGCCGTTCCCGCGCATCCCCGGCTGCGATGGCATCGGTGAGATCATCGCCTTGGGGGACGGGGTTCGCGGGTTTGGCCCCGGCCAGAAAGTCGTGCTGGAGCCTGGCTATACGAACGACCTCGACAGCAAGGAGGTACGGCGGGGCGAGGATCATCTGGCAGCCGACTACGAGATCCGTGGCGAGCACTGCGACGGTTTCGACGCCGAGTTCGTCGTGCTTCCCGAACGCTACGTGATGGCCCTGCCTGAGGGCCTAGATCCGGTGACGGCGTCCGCGGCTCCCCTCGTGTTCCTCACTGCTTGGGGCATGTTGATGGAGCGGGCGCGCGTGCGCAGCAGCGATACGGTGCTGATTCTTGGCGCGGGCTCGGGCGTTGGTTCGGCGGGCATTCAGATCGCCAAGGGCGAGGGAGCGCGCGTGATCGCCACCGGAGGCGACGAGCGCAAGCGCGCGCTAGCCCTCGAGCTAGGAGCGGACCACGTGCTGGACCACCGCGCCGAGGGCTGGGCCAAGGAGGTCAAGATGCTCACCGATGGGGCTGGCTGCGATGTGGTCTTCGAGCACATCGGTCCGGCGACCTGGGCGGAGTCGATGAAGGCCCTCGCGCGCAACGGGCGCCTGGTGACCTGCGGCGGTACCACCGGCCCGCAGGTGAAGGTGATCCTGCCCCACCTGTTCATCAAGAACCTCTCGCTGTTGGGGTCCACGATGGGCCCACGCAGCGCCCTGCCCCTGATCTTCGACCGGCTTCAGTCGGGCAAGTACCGCCCGGTGATCGACCGCGTCCTGCCGATGTCGGAGGTACGCGAAGCCCATCGGTTGCTCGAAGGCCGTGAGGTCCTTGGCAAGATCGTACTGACCCCCGGGAGCTAGGCTCCCCTCACCACTATGAACGCAGAACGCATCCAAGTCGCCGCCGTGCTCGGCGCCGGCACCATGGGACACGGCATCGCCCACGTCCTCGCCCAGGCGGGAATCGAAACCCGCCTCTTCGACGTGGCGCAGGACCCCGTGGACGCCGGGCTCGCCAAGGTGCGCGCCAACCTGGAGAAGGGGGTCGCGCGCGGCAAGGTGAGCGAGGCAGACAGGGACGCTGCCCTCGGGCGCCTCAGCGGCACCGCCGATCTGGGCGCCGCGGTCGAGGGAGCGCAGGTCGTGATCGAAGCCGTGCCTGAGCGCATGGAACTGAAGACCAGCATCTTCAGCGACTTGGGCGAGCGCACGGGCAAGGACGTGCTGCTGGCGACCAACACTTCGTCGCTGTCGATCTCCACGATCGCCGCGGCGGCCGAGCACCCCGAGCGCGTGGTCGGGATGCACTTCTTCAATCCCGTGCACATCATGAAGCTGGTGGAGGTGGTGAGGGCTGAATCGTCGTCCGAAGAGGCCGTGCGCTGCGCCCTCGATCTCGCAGGCCGCATGGGCAAGACGCCGATCGACGTACGCGACGCGCCCGGCTTCGCTTCGAGCCGCTTGGGCATCGCGATCGGCATGGAGGCGATTCGCATGGTCGAGGAAAACGTGGCAAGTGCGAAGGACATCGACACCGCCATGACGCTGGGCTACGGCTTTCCTATGGGACCCTTGAAGCTCACGGATCTGGTGGGCCTCGATACCCGGCTGTCGATCGCCACCTACCTGTCGGGGGCCCTGGGCGAGCGCTTCATGCCTCCCCAGCTGCTGCGCGACATGGTCGAGCGCGGAGAACTCGGTAAGAAGAGCGGCAAAGGCTTCTACGACTGGTCCGAATAGGGACCCATGACCAGCGCCGAGACCCACGCCGAAGCCGACCCCTCGCCCGGCGCCCCCACCTTCTCCGGCGGGGCGTCCGGGTCTGGCCGCCGGACGATCACCCCCCTGGGCGTCTTGGGCATCGCCATCGCGCTGCTCGTCGTCGCGGGCTTGGCCCTCTGGCCCCTTGCCCCGGGCGAGGTCGATCTCTCGGATGACGCCAACCTGCTGGCCGCTTTTGAGGTCGAGCGGGAGCCGCTGGGCTGGACCCGGGTGTCGGCTCGCAAGCTGCGAGGGGGCAAAGAGGTCTACCTCTTCGAGGATCCCGATGCCGAAGCGCCCGCGCCCCTGCCCATCGACCCGGAGCCCGAGTCCAAGCCCAAGCCCAAGGGGAAGTCCTCAGGCGGCGGCGGGCGCGGGGGGCGCGGTTCCCGGGATAAGAAGCGCTGGTCGCGGCTGGTCGAGGGAGCTGCGGGTCAGCCGCCGCGTCGGGTCGCACTCGTGAAGCTGCCGGTGGACGGAGCCAAGGGACAGCTGCGCGAGCTCTTCTTTGGGCTCAAGTTCCGCGATCTTGAGAAGGTGGACGAGAAGGGGGGCGAGGTCCCGATGGAGGGTGGACGCTTCGACTGGGGTGCCTACGAAGCTCCCTATCTGCGCGTGCGCCATCTCTATGCGGAGGACGACAAGCCCACGTTTCACGAGACCATTCGGGTGAATCTGACCGTGGGCCGCGAGGCCTGGGTCGCGATCCTGGAGTGGGATCCGCGTGAGCCCGGGGACGTGGAGTGGGCGAAGCGGGCGGTCCGGGGTCTGCGGGCGCGTTAGCGCGTCCCCGCCCGGTCGAGCAGCTCGGCCAGGTGCAGGACGCGCACGGGGCTGGCGGCGGAGCGCAGGCCGCTTTCCCACTGCAGCTGGCAGCCGGGGTTGGCGGTGACCAGCGTGTCGGCGCCGGAGCGCTCGAGGTCGGTCAGCTTGCCGGCGAACACAGCGAGGGAATCGGCGGGGCGGAGCACAGAGTAGATGCCAGCGGACCCGCAGCAGGCCTCGGGCTCGTCGAGTTCCACCCGTTCGAGGCCGGGGACGGCGTCGAGCAAATCGCGCGGGGGCGTGCGGATCTGCTGCCCGTGGCATAGGTGGCAGGGATCGTCGTAGGCGACGCGTCCCAGGCCCTTCGCCCCATCGGTCAGTGCGTCCTGGAGCCTCGCGGCGGGTACGGCTTCGGTGAGATGCTCGGAGAAGTCGCGAACGCGGGCGCCGAAGGCGGCTGCCCGCTCGGCCCAGGCGGGGTCGGCGGCCAGGAGCCTGCCGTACTCCCGCATGTGGGCGCCGCAGCCCGCGCTGTTCACCACGATGGGCAGCGGGGTGCCGCTGGCAGAGGTGAGCATGTCGAAGGCCTCGATCGTTCCCCGGGCGAGTTCGCGCGCGCCGTCCAAGTCACCATTGTGGGCGTGCAGCGCGCCGCAGCAGACGTGCCCGGGCGCGGTGGCCACCGAGGTTCCGGTGCGGGCGAGCACGTTCGCGGTCGAGCGGTTGACGCGGCCCAGCCACTCGGGCATCACGCAGCCTGTCAGCATCGCGACCTCGGCGACCTGCTCGCCCTCGGCGGGGATGATGCTCGGGAGCGGCCGGCGCTCGCGCAGGGGCGGCACCTTGGGCAAGGCGGCGAGCGCACGGCCGCGGGCGCCGAAGAGCCTGCCGGCCAGGTTCGAGAGGCCCAGGGTTTGCGCCGTGCGCAGGCTGAAGCTCGCCAGCCCCAATGCCCAGCGGCGGCGCAGCGCGACGCCGAAACCCGCCCAGCGGGCGAGGCGCACGTGGGCCCTTTGTTTGCCACGCGTCATGAGTTGGTCGCGCGTGAACTCCATCATTGCGCCAAACTCGACGCCCGCGGGGCAAGCGCTCTCGCAGTGCCGGCAAACGAGGCAAAAGTCCATCTCGTCGGCGAACTCATCGTCGGCTGCGAGGCGCCCCTCCGCCACAGCGCGCATCTGGTGGATGCGCCCCCGCGGCGACGAGGCCTCCGAGCCGGTGATTCCGTAGGTGGGGCAAGTGCGCAGGCAGAGGCCGCAGTGGATGCAGTCGAGGCTCTTCGCGTAGTCGACGAGGCCATCGGGGCCAGCGCCCAGGGCGGGGCGGGATGTGCTCATGGGCGCAGGGTGGGAAAGCTGGGGCTGGCGAAGCGTCCCTGGGGATCCAAGCGCTGGGAGAGCGCGGCCTGCCAGAAGCCCGCCGAACCTTCGGCCGCGGGGGCCCG
>CAYWNK010000038.1:0-30890 GCA_964459495.1 uncultured Planctomycetaceae bacterium | reverse complement strand
GGACCGCACCGCGCATGGTCTCGCCAAGGCGGAGGCGCGGGCCGCGCGGCTCGCGGACCTGCTGCCATTCCAGCCGGAGATCTTGCGCCTGGCGCGAGAGCGGCAGGCGACCCAGACCGTCGATCCCCGGGCGGTTGCGGAGACCTTGGACGGGCTGCACGCGGGGATGGCGGATCTCGAGACCAGGGTACGCGAGCGACTCGCCGGCGATGGGATCAAGCCCCTTGGCCCGACCGACGCCAAGCGCGCCGCCGAGGCCACACTGCAACTGCTGCGCGAAGTCGAGGGCTACGTCGCCCACTACCGGCCCTTTCACCCCGAGTTCGCATGGTGGGTAGCGGAACCGGCTGAGGCATTGGGCAAGTCCCTGCGAAGCTACGCCAAGCTGCTACGCGAAGAAGGCGCTGGCCTGAAGGGCGAGGCGGACGATCCGCTCGTGGGTGAGCCGCTGGGGAGCGCTGCGCTAGCCAAGGAGCTTGAACTCGAGCTGCTGCCCTACGACGCCGAGCAGCTGGTCCAGCTTGCCGAGGCCGATATGGCCTGGTGCGCGGAGCGGATGGCGGAAGCCGCAGCGGAGCTTGGACTCGGGACTGCGGCGGAGGCACTGGAGCACGTGCGCGGGCTGGGCGCGGAGCCCGGCGAGCAGGACCTCCTGGTGAAGGGCCAAGCGCTGGAGGCGGTTCATTTTCTCCAGGAGCGTGACCTGGTGAGCCTTGAGCCGCTAATGCTGGAGACGATCACCTTCGACATGCTCTCCACCACCGCCCAGCGCACACTTCCCTTCGCCGCCTACGGGGGCCAGCGCATGCTGGTGGCGTACCCGACGGAGGAGATGGACCATGGCACCAAGATCATGGCCTTGGGTGGCAACAACGAGCACTTCAGCCGGATCGTGACGCCCCACGAGCTCGTGCCCGGGCATCACCTCCAGCGCTACATGCAGTCCCGCCATGCCGCGCATCGGGCTCCTTTCTCGACGCCGTTTTTCACCGAGGGCTGGGCGCTGTATTGGGAGATGCTGCTCTGGGACGAGGGCTGGGCCCGCGGGCCCGAGGACCGCATCGGCATGCTCTTCTGGCGCATGCACCGGGGAGCGCGCGTCCTAGTCCTGCTCGGTTTTCACAGTGGCGAGATGACACCCGAGGACATGGTGGACCTGCTGGTCGAGCGCGTTGGACATGAGCCATATACGGCGCGGGCAGAGGTGCGCCGATATGTGGGCGATGCTTATGGGCCGATCTACCCGGTGGGGTACCTGATCGGAGGGCTGCAACTGCGGGAGCTGGCGGCGGAGCTTGTTGGATCGGGTGGGATGGGGCCCAAGGCGTTCCACGATGCGCTGCTGAAGCAGGGGCCGATCCCGGTGGAGCTGGTGCGGGCGGGGATGGTGGAGTGATGGGCCCGAGCCTGGTGATTGGTGGCGTCATGACGGTGCTGGGCTCTGGAATCGCGAGGCCTTGGGTGATGGACATCTGCACGCGCTCTGGAGTCCTGCTCGAAGACCTGCCTGAGGTGGCGCATGGGGATACCAGCTCCATGTTCTCCGAGCGCGAGAACTTCCAGATGTATCTCATCCAGGGCGAGGGGCCGGATGCGATCTGGGGCCAGGTGCGTTTTGAATGCGAGCAGCAGCTCGTCCAGATCGATTGGCGCTTTCGGGTGCCGGTTTGGCGGGACTACCTAGGGCGGGACACACTCTCGTTCAAAGGAACCCTTCCACTGCAGGGCGTCGCCCCCACCGCAACGGCGAGTCGCGAGACCGACCTGCTCGTGGCCGGCATCGACCTGGGGACCGGGCAATCGGTGGTCGATTGGTACCAGGTCGAGCGCATGGACAAGGCTGCGCTTGTGGTGCAGGTGGACCCCGTGACGAAGGAGGAGACCAAGCCGGAGCCAGATCTGCGGGTGCGGCTCTCTCGGCGCGTGCTCCAGCTACCGGCGAGCGATGGGCCGGTGATCGACGCGGTCGCCTGGCACGGGAAGGGGGTCGACCGGGTACTGCTGCACAGCGCTATGGGCGGCTGGCTCGGGGACCTAGATTTGGGGACCGGGGGGCTACGGATGCTCGCGTCAGCTGGGCTGGAGTTCGGGCCGGCTCCCTTCGTGCTGGACGGGGCTGCCGTTCCGACTGCATCCATGACGAGGGAGGATCCGGAGTTTGGCTACGGATACTACTTCCAGCGCTGGCGGGAGGATCGCGGTTTTTGGGTGCTGGGGGTTTGTGATCTGGACCGGGATGGGATCGTAGATTTCGTTGGGGAGATGGAAGAAGTGCCCCAGGGACTCTGGTGGCCGAGCTTGGGGAGGTGAGAGGCGGTGTCCTTGGAACGGGCCAAGCATGGGCCTGTTCGGGGCACTCCCTCGATTGACCAGATCCGGCTCGGAGGCTGCTCTGCACGATGAACTCGGTGCAGATTCGGTGGAGACGCTGAACGCGAGCCCCCGAATGATCGTGACGCCGTGCCTCGATTCACGGCCCATAAGGCCGCCATAGGCTGGCTTTGCCTGACGGATCGTAGCCACGCGACATACCAGCCCTTGCATTTCCAGGACACTGAAAAGACCCTTCGCCCATGCTTGCAGTGGCACTCGCGCTTGGTTTCCTTGCCCAGGATCATGAATTCACGATCGCACCAATGCCGGATTGGGTTGTCCCGATCGACTTGGAGGAGGCAAGCGTATTCCCCGTACATCAGATCACTGGGGGCGCTTACCACATCCACCGCGACACCCAGCATCGATACACCCAGGGCGAGCTGAGCACCTTCGCCGATGTAGCGACCTACGTTCACAACTCACAGGGCGTCCCGAGTGCTTCCCAAGTCAGGATCAGCTTCGACCCGGAGTATGAATCGCTCACGATCCACTCGGTGGATGTCATCCGCAACGGAGAAGCCAGCGGTCGACTCGATCCGGACCAGATCCAGATCGTCCAGAGGGAAGAAGAGCTCCAGTTCCAGATCTACGATGGCGCCAAGACCGCGCTGATGTTCCTCCCTGATGTACGCAGCGGGGATATCGTCCGCTACGCCTACACCATCGATGGCTCCAACCCGGCCTACGCGGGCCACTACGTGAGGTCGACTCATCTGGCCTATCATCGGCCGATTCACCGGATACGTCACAGACTCCTGTGGCCGGTCGACGCCCCCCTGACCATCCGGACTCACGGTGAGGTCCCGACGCCTGAGACTGGGATCATCGATGGCGCTCGCGAGTACGTGTGGGAACGGCGCAACGTACGCCCAACCGAGCTACTCAACGCCGAACCGAGCTGGTACTTCGTAGACCCCTGGATTCAATTCACGACCTTCCAGAGCTGGAATGAACTTGCCCGTACTGAACTGAACCTGCTCGACCCCTCAACGAGCGTCGGTTCGCCTCTTGCTTCGGAGATCGAGAGAATTCGCAGTGCACACCGAGCTCCAGCCCGGCGAGCCCTCGCGGCACTCCGCTTCGTTCAGGAGGAGGTCCGGTACATGGGTATCGAGCTGGGCGTGGGAGCCTTCGAGGCCAGCTTGCCCAACCTGGTATATGAGCGTCGATTCGGTGACTGCAAAGACAAGTCTCTGCTTCTCTTGACCATGCTGCGGGAACTTGGGATCGACGCCTGGGCCGGACTCGTCGGAACCGGAATGCAGCATACGATTTCGGACTACGCCCCATCCCCGGCCCTCTTCAACCATGTCATCGTCAAAATCGACCTGCCGGGCGGGCCCTACTGGGTCGACCCGACTGAGAGCTCGGTTGGCGGCGACCTATCGAGCTACGAGCCGCCGGCATACGGAAAAGCACTTGTGATCGCCGAGTCCACGGATGCTCCCGAGTCGATCAGCAACAGCGGCCAGGCAGGAACCAGCCGAGTCGAGTATTCGATCGACGCTGTCAAGGTTGGTGCTCCGGCGCAGTTGAGCGTCACGACCCACCATGAAGGGCGAAACGCGAACAACTTTCGCTCCTTCTACGCCAGGACAAACCCCGATCAGTTCAGCAAGGAATGCGAGGAGTACAACGCTTCCTTCTATGACTCTGCAGAGTCAGCTGCCGAAGTAGAAGTGTTCGACGACCTCGAATCCAACGTCCTCAGGGTCCGCGAGCGATACAGCCTCCCCGATTTCTGGCTTGAAGAAGAGGGCGGGTATTCTGCCGACATTGGCGCACTGGAGATCCTCCACGGCCTCCCCGATTTGGCATCAGGGGATTCCATGCACCCCGCCGCGATCTCCCATCCGCTTCGACGGGAAGTGTCGATTTCCGTTCAACTCAGCGAAGCCTGGTCCTTCGATTCCAGCTCCAAAGTCATTGAGAACGATGCCTTTCGGTTCACCTTCGACGTAGACGCGAAGAACATCCCAGGAGTCGGCGTCAAGCTCAACCTCGACTACTCCTTCGAGTCCAAAGCCGACTTCGCTGAACCAGGCCTGCTCGCGCGCGTCATCGAGGATGCGGACGAAGCGCGAGATGACACGATCTACTCACTCAGCTACTCGCCGTCGAGCCCTGGAGACGTGGCCATTCTCTTGGTCCCCGCCCAGATCGCTTTCGCATTGGTTGGTTTGCTTGCCTTGGCATTGCACTTGCTTTCCCGGAGAATGGCGCCCGCTCGGGCTATGGATCCAGCCGTCGAGCCGCCCACACCGGAGCCAAGCCCGGCTCTTCCGGAGCCCCATGGCGAGGATTCACAAGCCCCCGAAACCGAAGAAAGAGCCACCGCCCCCGGCAAGTCCTACAAGGACGTCAGCCTGGGTCAACTGCTGGAGGAATGGGAGGAGAACCTCGAGGAGGGAGAACGCGCTCAGGTGTTCGCCGAGCTCAAGGATCGCGGGTATCGCACCAACTCCCTGCCCGCCCCTGCCCAAGCCCCGGATGGGCAGGCGGGGGCAAATGGCGGTCATGCGAGGTCCGAACGACATGCGAGCCGCGAGGCCCGAAGGATTTCAGCGGCACGGATTCGCAGCGGTTCGAGGGTCATTTTCATCTGGATCGGTCTATCCGCAGCTCTCTTCGCCGCCGGCTTGAGCCTCGGCCGCCACCGCCCCATCGCGAGCCTCTCCAACCTTCTGGTTCTGCTCTCTCTTCTCTTGCAGATGACTTTTGCCCTGGGGCTCCGGAGGAGGTCACGCGCTGCCGCCTTGTTGCTGGTTGCCTACTTCATCCTGGAATCCGCCGTTCTCTACCTCGCGACCAACTCGAGCAAAGGAATGACCATCCGGGCAATCGTTCTGTTTCTGCTCCTACGCGCAGCCAAGGCAACGTTCGATGACTTTCGCATCAGGAGTGAACAAGGCACAAAGTAGAGCCAAGCTGGAGCCCCTAGGAAGGCCCCCCTGGCCTGGCGGTCGTGGGCCTGAGCCGACTGCTGGCTGCTGCCGTAGCGCGGTGAGAGACCGGCGAGCCCACCTCGATTCAGGCCCGTCATCGCACGGCTCGCTCCATGGGTGGTTCTAGCACTCGTGCTTGGCACCGACACCGCTGACCCCAAGGGAATGGCACGCCCGATCCAAGGCCTGCCTCCGAGCTCGAGCTCTAGCCCCTTCCAGGCGGTCCTGGGGCGGTGGACCCGCCCGCCTTACATCCCGAAGCCGGCCCCCATCTGGGGCCAATCCCTTGCTCGGTCAGGAAACCAGCGTGACTCGAAACCTAGCCCGCACCTCTCCCCCAGCAATCAAAACACTCATCATCGAACCCCGTCGACGGCAACCTGGTAGATGGGGTGGATAACGGGACTTGAACCCGCGACCTCCGGAACCACAATCCGGCGCTCTAACCAACTGAGCTACATCCACCAGGTGAGGGCGGCAAGATCGGCCTTGGGGCCGGGAATGTCAAGCCTGGCGGCCGGTTACCGAGGCAAGAAAACGGTGCCAGCGACTGGGCTGGGGTGCCTCGATGCGGGCGATGCGCCGCTCGGCCTGGGCGAGGGCCTTGAGGAGGCCCTGGTTCTCGGTGGCTAAGGAGCCCATGGCCGCGGCGAGGCGGGCGACCTGGGCACGGGACTCGGCGAGGTGATTCTCCATGCGGTCCACGTAGCGCGCGGTTCCGCGCTCCAGGAGCTGCGCGACTTCCAGGGATTGCTCGAGCTCGGTGAGCTGGGCCCGCAGGCGCACTTCACGGCGCCCCGGCCCGACGATGCGCATGGGAGCCTCGATGGGCTGCCAGTCGACCGCGGGCAGGCCCGACTCGGCGTCCACTTGACCCGAGCGGGTCAGCACTCCTCCCGCGCTGGGCCCCTGTGGGCTCCGCGGGGCACGCACTGTGGCATCGGCGGGAAGAACGGGCTCAGGACCTACGGAAGAGGAGCTCATGGGGTGCTCATCGGCGGACTCGGGCCTGCCCTTTCCCGGTCCCCCCGATACCCTGGAGGGGCAGACCCACCAATGGAACCCTCCAACTACGGCGAGCCCGAGCACAAGAGCTACGGGAACATGGATGAGCACCATTGGTCCAAGACCCGGGGGGAGCGCAACAAGGATGCCATCGACTACTACCGGGAGCGCTCCCAGGCGCCCGGCGTGGCCGAGGGCGGAGAGGCGCGCAACTTCTACTGCATGGCCTGCGACGGGGTCGTGCCCTTCGACCATGAGGGCGAGACCTGCCCCCACTGCAAGGAGAAGATCGAGGGCCGTACGCGCCGCTACTTCAACTGGGTTGAAATCGACGAAGCACCCCCCAGCGATCTCAAGGTGCTGCTGCCCTGGATGCTCGGAGCCGCCGTGGCTATCGGCTTGCTTGGCTGGCTCGTCTTCTCCTTCCTGATCTGACCGACCATGGCGCTCGAGGACTCACGCTTCGACCGGCAGACCCGCTTCGCCGCCCTGGGTGCCCAGGGCCAGGCGCGGCTTGGGGAGGCCAAGGTCCTCATCGTCGGCTGTGGAGCCCTCGGTGGCGCGCTCGCGCAATCCCTGGTGCGCTCAGGCGTCGGGCACGTTGTGCTCGCTGACCGGGATGTGGTCGAGCTTTCCAACCTGCCCCGCCAAGTGCTCTTCGAAGACGAGCACGCTGCGCAGGGAGCCTCCAAGGCCGAAGCGGCCAAAGCCACCCTCGCGCGCATCGGCGGCCCCTCCAGGATCGAAGCCCATGCGTGCCACGTGGACGCCGAGAATCTGGGTGACCTAGCCGGCGGTGCGGACCTCGTGCTCGACGGCACCGACAATCTGGACACCCGCTACCTGATCAACGACTGGTGTGTGGAGAACGGCGTGCCCTGGGTGTACGGCGGCGTCGTCGGTAGCGGCGGCATGGTCCTCCCCGTGCGCCCGGGCGTTGGTCCGTGCCTGGTCTGCCTATTTCGAGAACCGCCGCCGCCCGGCACCCTGCCCACCTGCGACACAGCGGGCGTCCTGCAGCCCGCCGTCGGCGCGATCGCTTCGCTGCAGGCGGGACTCGGCCTGCGGCTCCTCGTGGACCCCGCTGGCCTGCAGCCCGCCCTGGTGGAGATCGACGTGTGGAGCGGCGACACCCGCCACCTGCGCGCCGGCAGGGATTCCAAGTGCCCTTGCTGCGGCCAGGGCGAGCGGCGCTGGCTCTTCGCTCCACGCTCGGGAGAGACGGTGACCCTCTGCGGGCGCAACACCGTTCAGGTTCGTGGCGCCGGCCAAGCGCTGGACCTGGAGAAGGTCGAAGGCGCCCTCACCGGCATGGCCGTCGATCCCGTGCGCGTCGGCCCCCTGCTGCGCTTCGAACTCGATGGAATCCGGTGGACCGTATTTCGGGATGGCCGCGCCCTGCTAGAGGGCCTCGAGGACACCGGCCGTGCGCGCGCCCTCTATGATCGCTACATAGGCTCATGAAGGCCGACCCGCGCCTGGTCATTCTCGCGGCAGGTGCCTCCGAGCGCCTGGGCGAGCCCAAGGCACTCGCCCGTATTGGGACCCGGTCGGTGCTCGAACACCTGGTCGGCGCGTGGCCGGGTGCTGAACCGGCGCTTGTTCTGACGGGACGGCATGCGCGGGAGATCGAAGCCGAGCTGCCCGGCCGAAGCGTCGCTCTCGAACACCCCGACTGGGCCCTTGGCCGCACGGGGGTGCTCGCAGCGGCAGCCGCGGCCCACCCCGAAAGGGACTTCCTAGTCGCTCCCGCCGACTGCCCCTTGATCCCCCGCTCGGTCTTTGCGGGCCTGCTCCACCACTGGCTCACCCTGGGTAGCCCGCCCCTCGGCTACCTCTCACCATTTGTGGTCACCGAGCCTGGAAAACAGCGCTTCGGACACCCGCTGGTGATCGGGAAGGATCTTCTCAAGCAGCTCCAGGGCTGGAGCCCCGACCGCCCCCTTCGGGATCTGAGAGCCCTTGCCAGGCCCCTGGAGGCCCTCCGCGTCCAGGATTCCGCGATTCTCGACGATCTGGACAGCCCCCAAAATCTCGCCGATCTCCGCCTGCGAGTCACCGAACGGCCTTCAGGCGGTCCCGGGTTTGAGCCGAAGTAACTGGCTGTGTCCCCGCCTCCTCTCCACGGAGGCATCAGCCCCCGCATCTATACGCCCACCCGACCATGAGCTTTCAAGGTGACGTCCGAGGTATCGGACTGGCCGAACTGCTCCAAGGCCTCAGCCGAGGTCGCAAGGAAGGTGTGCTCGCGCTCACCGGGGACAACGATCTCTTCAGCGTGATCGGCATCCGCGACGGCAAGACCCACCTGCTCGCGACCCAAAAGGAAAGCCCCGACACCTGGCGAGAGCGAGTCCGGGACGCCTGGGCCCACGACCCCGAGGGCCAGGCCGAGCCCCAGCGCCAGAGCGATGTGGCCCACGCCGAGCGCCTCGAGTGCGTGTACAAGCTGCTCGACGGCGGCGGAGTGCATTTCCGCTTCGATCCCGGCGAGCTGAAGAGCCTCGCCCAGGATGGTGACGAGAGCCTGCTTGGGCCCGGGGTTCCGGTCGAGTTCCTCCTGCTCGAGTACGCGCGCATCTCGGACGAACTCGAGGGCATTCCCGAGCTCGCGCGCATGCCGCGCAACACGATCTTGCGGGTGATGGATCCGAGCATGGCTCCGGACCTCTCCCCCGCCTTTGTCCAGCACATGGACGGCAACTCCACCATCCAGGAGATCGCCGACCGCATGCAGCTTCCGATCCGCTCCGTGCGGCTCTCGGTGTCCGGCCCGCTGCAGCGCGGTGCGCTGCGCTACAGCACGCCCTTCGAGCTGCTCAACCTCGCGGTCCACGAGCTGCGGCAGAAGAACTTCAGCCGAGCTGCATCGCGACTGGTCGCGTGGTGCGCCCACGGCGATCCGGGGCCGATGCCCCCCGAGTTCGCGGAAGCGCTGTCGAGCGAGTGGGTCGCTGGCCGCCTGCCCCAGGCGCTCATCCCGATGAGCGCCAGCCACGTGCGTGTCCTGCTGCGTCGCATGGACCACACGCTGGGCAATCCCAGCACCTCGGTCATCCACTGGACCGAGGCGGCGCGCCTCCACCCCGACGACCGCATCATTCGCATCCACCGGATGCTGGCTGAGTTCCGCGAGGACGAACGGGCCGACCGCCCGAGCCTCAGGGACATCTTTGACATTTGCCGGGAGTTCCGCGACGAGGGCAAGCCCCTCCGGACGGGGCCCCTGCTCGTCATCGCCGCCCACAAGCACCCCGAGGGTGTCAGCGCCCAGCTCGAGCTGGGCCTTGGTCTTGTCGAGGGGGGACGCGCAGAAGATGGCACCGAGTGGGTCCTAGCCGCCGCCCGTGACATGATCGGCCGCGGTCAGTCCGACCGCGCGATCACCCCCCTGCGCCAACTGATCACCGCCGTTCCCCGCAGCCGCGAGGCGCGGGCGCTGTTAACGCGCGCCCGGCGCTCGTCGACGTCTGCGAAGCAGCTGCGCAAGACGATGATGATCGCGTCTGCCGGTGTGCTCGCTATCGCAGGTCTAGCCTTTGTTCAGGTGAGCCGTGGAGCCAGACGGGACGAACTCTTCCGCGAGGTTGAGCGACAGCTCGCCGACCCCGCCGTCGCCCTCAGCACCCTGGACCGCAACTTCCCCGGCGAGAGCTCAGGCCGCGTCAAGGGGCTGCGCCGCGAGCTGGAAGACATCATGCGCGTGGAGGAACAGGCGGTGAAAAGCCGCTGGTTGGACGAGTTCCACGCCGCCCAGAAACTGTGCGTCAGCGGGGATCCCCAAGAGGCGATCCTGGCCGTCCGCGCGATCGACAGCCCTCCGCGGTTGACGCTGATCAAGCCCGACTGGCCTGAGATCGCTTCCCTGTACGCGACGATCGGAAAAGCCATGGAGGAGCGCGTTCGCACTCTTCCCGTCCCGCGGGCCCTTGACGAAGCTCAGAAGGCGGAAGAGGACACGCTCGAGACCCAGTCCCGCACCCTGCGCAACTCGCTCGTGGACAACGAGCGCAAGCTGCCCCAGGTCAAAGAGATGGTCGCCCTGCTCACCAAGGTCGAGGGGCTGATCACCGAGCGCCGCGAGGACCGGCTCGCCAAGCTCAAGGAGCAGCGACAAAAGGAGAGCATCGACAAGCTCGCTCAGCTGCTCACCCAGGCCGAGGACGCCGTCCGCCAAAACGACTACGAGCGGGCCCTGCGGTTCTACGACCAGATCCTCGACTCGGACATCGAAGGCAGCGTGCGTACGATTCTCGAGCCGAAGGTCCGCGTCGTGCGGTCCAAGCAGGACGCGATCGAGCGCGCCCATGCCCTCGCCTACGACGGCAAACACACCGACGCAATCGCCCTGCTCGCTGAGAAGTTCGACGACCCTTCGCGCTACATGCTGCCGTGGAACGTCGAGAGCATCCCCAGCGGCGCGATGGTCAAGACCAGCGACGGCAACACCCACCGCACGCCCTTTGAGCGCTGGAGCACGCCCGGCGAGAGCATCCAGCTGCGCCTGGAACTCGATGGTTACGAGACCCGCGTCATGTCCTTCGACCAGCCCGCGCACCGCGTGATTCAGCTGTCCCGTAGGGCCAGCATCACCTGGAGCCACAAGGCCCGTGTCGACGCGATCCCGGTGCCGGTCGGCCCCGACCGGCTGCTGCTCGACCGCTCCGGGCATATCGCCCGAGTCGACCCGAATGGCCAGGTCCTCTGGGAGAAGGAGATTCAGACCATCTCCGGTGTGGCCCGCGCCCCTGTCTTCCTGCCCGAACTTGCCGGTCGCCTCTTGATGGTGACCGAGGACGGCTCCGCCTGGGTTCTCGACGCCGCCAACGGTGACCTCGACGGTCCTGTGGAGCTCGGCAGTCCGCCCCAAATCGGGCCCGTCCCCGATGGCAGGCGTGTCAAGGTCAGCCTGGCCGACGGCAGCCTGGCCCTGTGGAAGGACAGCATCAAGCCGGTCATTGAGCCGGCCTCGAATCTCGGCCCGGTCGCCGGTGTCGACGGGACCTATCGCTTTGGCGCGGAGTCGGGAATGCAGGTCGTCCGCCGCCGCAACGGCCAACTGGACGTCTTCTCGAGCCGCTTCGGCCCCTGGGACGTCACTTTCGAGGGCGACGCGCTGCTCGTCAGCGCCCGCGATGAGGGACCCGGCGGCTTCAGCGTCCTACGCCGTGGCCAGTGGGAGTTCCTCGCCTTCGAACCCAAGAGCGATAGCGCCCCGGGCGGGCGCCTATGGCTGTCCGATTCCGGCGGCCTACGGGCCTTCGATCTGACGCGCCGATAGTAGGCTTAGGGGCATGCTTCGCCCCTTCCCCAGCTTCCTCGCCACGCTCGCTCTTACCGGACTCGCCGCCTGTGGCGCGGGCAAGGGTGGCGAGCCCCAGAGCACCATCGCCCGCGATAGGGTCGCCGAATCGCCCGCAGGCGACGCGCTGCTCCAGGTTCCCGAAAGCCCGGTCGAGGTGAGGCCCACCTGGGCCGACCAATCCGACCTCGCGTTCGAGGCATGGGCCGCAGAACTGGCCAGTGGCCCCACGCCCACCTGGAATGCGGCGTCCCTCGACGCGCTGACGGCTGGGCTAGAGCGCTCGGGAATGGATGCAACCCGCGCCGCGATCTTGCTGGCATACGACCCCGGCCAAGCGGCCACCGAGCGGCTGATCGCAACCCTGGAGCGCAGGCACGTGGCCCCCACCCGCGGGGAGGACGCAGGCGACATCGTCGCAGCCGCGGCACTCGAACTCCGGCCCCTAACGAGGGACCAGCGGGCCCGGCTCCAGGAGCTCGTCGTGGGCCAGCCCCACCACCCCGATCTCGAGGTCCGCATCGAGATCGCCGCCGCCGCCCTCAACGCCCCTGAGGCCCAAGGCATGGCTCCGGAACCGGACCAGGGCGTCGGTGCATTCCTCGTACGCGTGCTGCGCGCTGAGACGCCCGCGCAGCAGGACGACCCCGGCGACTGGAAACGCACCACGAACCTGGCCTGGGCAAAGAGCCGCTCCGCCCAGGCCCTCAATCGTGCGCTTGGATTGAGCCTCGAGTGCCGACCGGACGGATCGTGGGCCTACCAGATGGAGGTGGCCCAAGAGTTCGCCGATGCCCTGTCGAAGTCCAACGGATCCGACTCGCCAGAGGGTCGTAACGCAGGCCAGTAGCGCGCCTCCTCACCTCGGGTCGAGCAAGTGCGGCCCGATCAACGTCTGATTTGCATCCGTCAGGATTCTCGCCCTTGGAGCTCGCGGAGGGCGCAGTGCCCATGGGTCCTGCTCGCCATTCCCAAAATGCCTCCGCGCCCGAGGCGAATCCAGGACATGGGCAAGTCCAATGAACGCCGTTGGGACGACACGACTAGGCTGGATTCCGTCACGCCATAGCAACCCTTCCCTCCCCAATGCTGTTCCATGTCATCGGCAGCCGTAGCCTGCGGCTCAATGCCCTGGTCGCCCTTTGCTGCCTGCTCGCCACATCGGGTGTAGTCCAAGCACAGGATCCCGACCTCTACAACGACACGATCCTCCGCAAGATCGACCTCACCGTCTACGACCAGAACGGGGCCGTTGACAGCAACTTCTGGCCGAAGCTGGTCAACTATTGGCAGACAGGCCAAGACGCAAACCTGCCCGCCGATCTGGTGATCAGTGGCTCCGACCTCCCGACTCCCGTCACACGCACCGGTGTGGGCCTACGCATCAAAGGCAACTCGTCCTTCTTCTTCCTGCCGGCCGGTTCGCAGAAAGCCTCGTTCAACATCGAGATCGACGACGCCGATCCGGACAGCGAGCTGTGGGGCTATTCGACGATCAATCTGAACAACGGCATCGAGGACCCCACCTTCTGCCGCGAAATTGGGTTCTTCCGATTCATCCGCCGCTACACCCCTGCAGGACTTGGCAACCATGTTGAACTCACCATCAACGGTGAGGAGTGGGGCGTCTACGTCAACATCCAGCAGTACAACAAGTCCCTCCTCGACGAGTACTTCGAAGAAGGTGGCGGCGTGCGCATCAAGAGCCCCAACAATGGCGGCGCAGCCCTGCGTTGGTTCGGTCCGAACATCGCCAGCTACTTTGCAGATTACGAGCTGAAGAACGATGGCAACCTGGGGACCAGCGCCGCTTGGGAAACGCTGGTCCAAGCCTGCGATGTCCTCAACAATACGCCCTTGATGACCCCCGAGGACATCGACGCGGACTTCGGCGTCGACGCTGCCCTTTGGTCCATTGTGGCTGAGAACCTGTTCATGGACGAGGACAGCTACATTTCCAAAGGCGCGGACTTCAACGTCTACTGGGAAGGGGTCCACGGCCGCTCCTACCTGCACCAGCACGACGGCAATGAGTCCTGGGGGGTTAGCCTCTTCGGCTGGCCCGCTGGCACCACCACGGACCTCTCCCCAACCTACCGCTTCACCGCGAGCAACCGACCCGCCGTCTCCCGCCTGGTCGCGGTGCCCAAGTGGCGCCAGCGCTACTTCGCTCACATGCGAACCATGCTGGAGGACTTCTCCTGGGCCGACCTAGAAGACCAACTGATCGGCTATCGCGATTTGATTGACGCGGCTGTGGAAGCGGACCCCAAGCGAATCTACTCGTACGCCAAGTTCACCGACAACTTCTTCACCGACGTCAACATCTCCGTCGCCGGTCAACAGATCCCGGCACCCGGCCTGCAGCGCTTCCTTGAGGATCGGCGCGCGTTCCTTCTGTCCCACCCTGACATCGCGGCGCCCGCGCCCAGCATCGCCTGGCTGCAGCATGCGCCCTATCGCCCCCTACCCGGTCAATCGGTGGTCGTGACAGCCCGCGTCCAGCGAAACCCGGTGGCCCCTCTCGGCGACGTCACGCTCTACTACCGGCAGGCCGCAGGTCGCTACTTTGAGACCATCATGCTCGATGACGGGCTGAACGGCGACGCAGCGGCGGGCGACGGCGTGTACAGCGTGACGCTCCCCACGCCCCTTGCCCAGGGCGATGTGGTGACCTACTACGTCGGAGCCGCCAGCGGCGCGCTCGCTGGCAGCGGCACCCGCTTCTTTCCCAAGTACGCCGAAGGACGTCCCCAGGACATCCGCGTCGGCTTCGGCCCCAAGGGCATGCGGATCACCGAGGTTCTGTACTCAGCGGAGAACGGGGAATTTTTTGAGCTCACCAACACCACCTCCGCCCCCATCGACCTGACTGGCTGGTCGTTCGACGACAGCTCGGCCGAGCCCGGCGTCTTTGATCTCAGCCCCGCCGGCATCGTGGCCCCTGGGCAGTCGATCGTGATCACCGAGGAAGCGGTCCTCGACTTCGAGGCGGCCTGGGGCCTGACCGGAGTCACGATCCTTGGCGGCAACGGCGACGCCAAGCTGGGCCGCAACGACACAATCCACATCTACGACGCCAGCGACCAACTGCATGAACGCCTGGCCTATGGGGACGAAGTCTACCCCTACACCCCGCGCCCCAACGACGAGTCCATGTGGGTCTGCGTCGACGGCCTCGGCCAAGATGACCCCTATGCCTGGCGGTCCGCGGAGTTCGCCGACGCGCAGGGCAGTTTCCTGTCGGTCGGTGGCGACACCGGCAGCCCCGGTGCCCACGTTGGTGCCACCTGCACGCCCCTGGGTTTCGGCGACGTGTACTGCACCTCGATGCCGAACTCGACCGGACTAAACGGAGCCTTGATCGCCAACGGCAGCCCCATCGTCGGCGCCGCGGACTTCGGTCTGTTCGCCAGCCAGCTGCCCCCGAATCAATTCAGCTTCTTCGTCGCGTCCATGGGCCAGGACGTGATCAACCTGCCCGGCGGCAGCCAGGGCACCCTCTGCCTTGGTTCCCCGATCTCGCGCCTGTTTGACACGCTGGGCCTGACCTCGGCAAGCGGCGAACTCAGCGCATCCTTGGATCTCTACAACATTTTCCTCGGCTCCGGTACTATCGCCGTCGCGCCGGGCGAAACGTGGAACTTCCAGGGCTGGCACCGGGACATGAACCCGACCCTGACCTCGAACTTCACCGACGCCATCGCGATCGAGTTCCAGTAAGCGCGGCGGGGCGGTACGGAGCCGTACCGCGCTAGCGGTGCTGCGCTTGGTGGCTGCGCATGTGCATCTCGTGAATCATCGGATCCGGGGGCGGGAGCGGATCGAAGCGATCGGCCTGCACCTGGATCCGCGTGACGCCCCCTTCGTGTACCACAAGCGGAAACGCTGCTTGTGCGTAGCCCTTCAGGCTAACTCGCAACTCGGTCACACCGATGGGTACCGCGCTCAGGGTCAGCGGGCTAAGCCGGTTCCAGTCGGTCGAGTCCCGCGTATGCCGCTGGTTGGTGAACGGCACGCCCAAATCCGGGTGGCCGCACCTGTAGGAGACCTTGGAGTTCGATCCGCTAGCCGGCGCTCCCCCCCATTCCACGACCACTGTGCCAAGCGCCACATGGGCGTCTTGACCGGGCTCCAGCGCCATCAGAACCGGAGTCCAGGAGTCACTGCCGACCTTGCAGACGAGCAGCAGCTCGGGCCTGGGCTCCCCCACAGGGATCAGGTAGCCACCATCTTGGTCCAGGTGAATCCGCAGGTCGTCCTTCGGCGGCACCCGCACCTCACGCCCCCCGTACCAGGGCCTCAGGAAAAGCTCAGCCATGGACTCGGGAGCGCAGGTGATGCGGCCGCGGATCTCATCGGTGAGCCACCACTGCGGGTCCCAATCGATGCTGCGTTCTTCCCCTCCCACGAGCGTCACGGCGAAGCGATCCCACGCTTCCCACTCCACCTGGCCCTCGACGCGCACGACCCACTCGGTGCTGCCGATCAGATGGAGCCCCGGGGGAAGATCTACAAACCGGGCAACATCGCCAATCCTCGTGGACCTGCGCCGGGCCCCCTCCAGATCGATCGCAACCAGGGCAGGCGCTCCCTGCGGAACACCGCGCACCTCGAGGGCACAGCGGGCCGGCGCGTAGGGCAGAACCAGCCGTGCCTGACCATCGACAATGTCCGCAGCCGGGACCGTCCCCAGGACAAAGCTCCCCTCTTTGTTTTGGTCGCGCTCGGGATCGAAGGGGGAGGCGGCCTCGACCTTGGGATCCTTCCAGCGAGAGCAGGAGACCTGGATTTCCCCTCCACCCCAGTCGATCGCTGGTAGGCAACCCTTGGAATCCGGCTCGGCCGTGATCGAAACCGACCTGGAAACCCCATCGCGCAGGCGCAGCTTGCCCGCGAAGGGCACTCCGTCGGCATAGAGAACTTGGACACGCACGAGCCTTGCACCGGGTACGAGCTGTACCTCGCGCCGAGGTGCGTTCTCCTCGAGGTCCGCGCCTGTCAGCCACGTGGGTCGGTAGCCCTCAACGACCAGGCGCAACCGCTCTCGCCGGCGGGCATTCTCATCCCTCAACTTCGGGAGGTACAGGCAGCCTAGAGCGAGACCACCGTCATCCAGAACCATGCTCTGATGGAGGATAGTCCTGGGCCTCCAGGAAACCCCCTTGTCCTTGTGCTCCCTGAAGCGCTCATAGTCCACCTCAGCGACCGCCACCAGAGGCATCCCCGTGACCGCGTCCACAAGTTGGAGCAAGACGCCACAGCGCTCCACATGGACCGTCACCACCTCTCCAGGAAGCAGTGCTTCAAAGCTCATCTCGTACCCCTCGCTGCCCACGGTCACTCGCGGGTCGTCGGCGCAGTGGGCGTCCGACCGCGTGGGGTCCAACAGTTGGACGATCCACTTGCGCCGGCCTGCGGGCACCGTCAGCTCGCCGCGCGCGTTCGCTTGCCGCTGGACCTTGAGCTCCCTCGACGCAAGTCCATCGCGGGTAGCCACCAGGAAGCCAGGGATCGCTTGCCCACTTCCTGAATCCACGAACCGCAGGATCGCAGGCTGGCGCTGAAGAACGACCCGGGCCGATTCCCCCGGCGAGAGCTGGACCAGCGCGACGGAGTTCTGGGAGGACCGCAGCTCGGCCACTGCCATGCGTGCGAGGGCGAACTCGAAGCGGCCTTCGGCTCCGGTCATTCCCGCGAGCGGCCAAGACTCCGGTCGCTCAGCCGAGGGCCCAACATGGAGCGAGGCTTTCCTCGGAGGCTTGGGACCAATTCGAACCTCAACACCCTCGATTCTGTTGCCCAACTCATCTTCCGCAATGACGCTGCTCACCAGTTCGGGCACCAACTCCACCACCCACTCGCCCGCTAGGTCCGCGGGCTCCGGCGCTCGAGACACCCGCCTGTAGCCAGACGCAGTGAAGATCAAGGTCGGAAGCGGATCCCCGATCTCCGCGAGCACGAGCTGCCCCTCCAAGTCGCTCTCCCCGAGCACCTCACCACCGGGCCCCAGCACCTGGCCCAAGACTGGCGTTCCGAGGGTGGCGTCGACGAGGCGCAGCCGCACAGCGTCCCCCACCTGCCATTGCAAGGCAGCTACATTCACCGGGGAGCGCTGCTGGTCCCCATCTGACTTGTCGACCACGACTTCAATCGACGGCCCCACCTGCACGGGAGGCAAAACGTCCCACTCCACAGGCGCAGATGTTGGCAGAAAGAAGATCGCCAAGGTCACCAGGGCTCCCAGGCACGCGAGCAGAACAATCGTGGTGCGGCGCATCGATTCAGCCTAAGTCTACGTACGGAGCCCGGGCAATTTTCACCGCCTTGGAACGGAGAGGGATCGCGCAAAGCGCGATCCCTCTCCGTTCCAAGGCGGTGAAAATTGCCCGGGCTCCTTACGTACCGTACGTACCTACGGCCGGATCCGCGTCATCATGCGCGGGTACGGCGCGGCCTCGCGGACATGCTCGATGCCGCAAATCCACCCGACCATGCGCTCCAGGCCCAGGCCAAAGCCGCCGTGGGGCACCGATCCGAAACGGCGCAGGTCGAGGTACCACTCGAATTCGGACATGGGCAGGTCGTGTTCCTTGATCGCTGCGAGGAGCACGTCGAGATCCTCTTCGCGCTGGCTGCCGCCGATGAGCTCGCCCACGCCCTCGGGGCCGATCACGTCCACGCACTGGACCTTGGTCGGATCGACGGGATCCGCCTTCATGTAGAAGGACTTCACGTCCTTGGGGTAGTGCGTGATCATCAGGGGCTGATCGTGCATGTTCGAAAGGATCGTCTCATCCGGCGCGCCGAAGTCGTCGCCCGCGACGAACTCCGATTCGGGGTGGGCGAGCAAGATCTTCGAGGCCTCCTCGTAAGTGATGCGCGGGAAGCCGCCGGTGATGCAGGTCAGCTTCGAGAGATCGCGCTCAAGGGCCTCCAGCTCCGGCTTGCGGCGCTCGAGGATGTTCTTCACCACGTAGACCATCATGTCCTCGGCGAGCTGCATGACGTCCTCCAGCTCGGCGAAAGCGATCTCGGGCTCCAGCATCCAAAACTCGGTCAGATGACGGCGCGTCTTGGACTTCTCGGCCCGGAAGGTCGGACCGAAGCAATAGACCTTGCCGAAAGCCATCGCCGAGGCCTCGGCGTAGAGCTGGCCCGACTGGGTCAGGTAGGCCTTGTCGTCGAAGTAGTCGACCTCGAACAGCGTGCTCGTGCCCTCACAGGCCGAGGGCGTGAACATGGGCGAATCGATGCAGACGAAGCCGCGCTCGTCGAAGAAGTTGCGCAGCGCCGTAACGACCGCGTCGCGAATGCGCAGCACCGCCCACTGACGCTTGCTGCGCAGCCAAAGGTGACGGTTCGAGAGCAGGAAGTCCGTTCCATGCTCCTTGGGTCCGATGGGATAGTCGACCGCGTTTTGCAGAACCTTGCCGTCCGACACCTTCAGCTCGAAACCGCCCGGGGCCCGCTCGTCGGCGTGAACCTCGCCGGTCAGCACGAGACTCGACTCCTGGCCAGCCGCCGAGATCGCATCAAAGAGCTCCTGGGGCACGTTCTTCTGGAACAGCACGCATTGCACGAAGCCGGTGCCGTCCCGCAGCTGGACGAAGTGCAGCTTGCCCTTGGAGGTGCGCGCATAGACCCACCCCTGGAGGGTGACGGTTTCGCCCACGTGCTGGCCAAGGCGTTCGACGGTGGTGACGGTGGTCATGGGATCGCGCGACGGAATTGAAGAAGGAAAAACGGGTCGAACTGGCCGGAGGCAAAGCTCCGACCCAGAAACTGGGTGGGTTTAGGACGGGGTCAGGGGAAGGCCTGATAGGCCGAGCGCAGCTGGACGTCAACGATGGCGCCGTGTTCGATTCGCACGCGGCCCTTGTGGGGTGAGCCAGCTCGCCGGGCTTCGACGAGCATTTCGCCCTCCCCCTCCATCAGAGCCGCCTGCTCTTCGCCACTGGAGAGCACCTCGATGCGCTCGAAGCCCATGGCGAGCAGGCGCGTCACGACCCGCTCGGTCAGGCTGCTGCCGAGGGCCGCTGCCCCACCGCTCTGGGGCTGGACCACCGCGCCGCTCGCCTGTCCCATGGACTCGGTCAGGCGCACGATGCGCTCCTCAAAGCGCCTCTGCCCGTCTCGGATATCGACGAGCACGTGCTCGACCCGGCGCAGCTCGGGCGTGCTCTCGCGCTCAGCCATGCGGCCGAGGAGCTGCTCGACTGCCTCGAGGCGCCCCAGTGGAGCGAGGCTGCGGCGCAGCTCGACCACCTCTCGGGCGGTCGTATAGGCGAACCAGGCAACCACCGCCAGGGCCGCCAGCAGGATGCCGGCAAAGCCCAGGAGCTGGGGCGCGCCCAGGTCGGGGAGAGAGGCGAGGGCGAGAGAAGGGGAGAGCGGGACGGGATCCATAGCGGCACCTGGGCGATTCTGGGTCCAGGAGAGTAGCAACTCCGGCTCGGTCCCCGTCCGCCACGTTGAACACTGGGCCCAGGCCTGCCACTCTTGAGGCCCCATGAACCGCGCCATCCCCCTTGTCGTCTTCGCCCTGGTGGTGCTTGGCCTCTTCCTGGTGCCCAGCGCCTCGGACGAGAAACTGGCCGCCTTCCACGTCGGAGAGCTGCTGGTCGCCCAGGACGGCGACGCGGTGGACAGCTCCGCCGAGCCCGCCCCCCACCTTGCCGAGCTGCTGTTCGCCAGCGACGCAGTCACCTGGGACGCAGACCACAAGGTCGCCGACATCCAGCTAGGCGGCATGCGCCTGCTCACGCCTGAGGCCGAGGTCATGGATCCCGCGATCCACGGCGAGGGGCGCCGCAGCCTGATTCGCTACCTGCGCGTCTATGCCTCCGACCAGGGGGTCGCCCTGTCCGAGCGCAACCTGAACGATCCGGTCCAGGGAGGCGCCACGTTCCTGGGGCGCACGCAAGACGGCGAGCTCAGCCTGGAGCTATCCCTGCCCGACGGCCACATCCATAAGGTGACTCGCAGCTGGCAGACACCCAGTCAGCTCACCCTGCTGCCCGCCCTGATCGCGATCTTCTTTGCCATCCTGCTGCGCAAGCCGATCCTGAGCCTCGCGGCCGGCATCCTGCTGGGCGCTGTGCTGGTGCCCTGGATCGCGGGCAAGGGCTTTTTGGAAGCCCTCAGCACCGGGGTCCAGGCCGTGCCGAACGTCTACCTGCGCAACCAGCTGCTCGACCCCGAGCGCACCTACATCATCCTTTTCGTGGTCTTCATGCTAGCCATGGTCGGGGTGATCACCCGCGCGGGCGGCATCCGCGGACTCATGGACCGCATCGCGCGCCTGGCCAAGGGCGTGCGTGGCACCCAGATCGCGACTTGGTTCATGGGCCTCGCGATCTTCTTCGATGACTACGCCAACACGATCCTCGTCGGCTCGACCATGCGGCCACTCGCGGACAAGGCGCGCATCAGCCGTGAGAAGCTGGCCTACATCGTCGACAGCACCGCGGCGCCTGTGGCAGGCATTTCGATCTTCTCAACCTGGATTGCCTTCGAGGTCAGCACCTTCAGCGCCAGCCTGCCCGACGCCGGCATGTCCCCATCGGACGGCTACGGCGTCTTCCTGCAGACCTTGCCCTACCGCTTCTACTGCCTGCTAACGCTGCTCTTCGTTGGCCTGATCACGTTCCTGGGCCGGGACTTCGGGCCCATGCTGACGGCCGAGCGCCGCGCCCGCGGCGGCCAGCTTCTGCGCCCCGGAGCCCGCCCCATGGTCAGCTCCGCGGGCACAGACATGGAACCGGCCCCGGGTGTCGAGACCAAGGCGCGCGTCGCCATCCTGCCCCTGGCGGTGTTCCTATTTACCACCCTATTCACGATCCTCCAGGCTGGTGGCGCCTTCGCTGCGGGCGCGAATCTGGGCTCCGCAGAGACCTGGACCCAAGTGCTCTACGAGGGCTCAGGCTCCAAACCGCTGATGATCGGCAGCCTCGCTGGATTCGCCGTCGCCATCGGCCTGGCGCTGATGCGCGGCCTGGGGCTCGGCACGATCCTCGGCGCGGCCTGGTCGTCCCTGCGATCGATGGCCATCGCCATCGTCATCCTCTACCTGGCCTGGATGATCGGCGCGGTCTGCAAGGACCTGGGCACCGCCGGCTACCTGGCGGTGATGCTGGGCGACGCCATCCCCGACATTGTGCTGCCGGTGATCCTGTTCCTGCTGGCCGCTGCGGTGGCCTTCTCGACGGGCAGCTCCTGGTCGACGATGACCATCCTGCTGCCGCTCGTGGTGGGCCTCGCCTATCGCCTGGGCGAAAACGGCACGGTGGGCGGCGAGCTGCTCGTCGTGATGAGCATCGGCGCCGTGCTCGAAGGCGCCATCTTCGGCGACCACTGTTCGCCGATCTCCGACACCACCGTGATGTCGTCCATCGCCAGCGCGGCCGACCACATCGACCACGTCCGAACGCAAGCTCCCTACGCACTGGTGACCATGCTGGTCGCCCTCCTCCTGGGCTACTTCCCCGCCGCCTTCTTCGCGTCCGAGGGCGGTAGCGCCACGCCCTACATCTGCCTGGGTCTCGGCGCCGCGACGTTGGTCGCGATCCTGATCCTCCGAGGCAAGCGCGCCGATGGGGATCCGACCCAAGCGGTGTGAACGAGCCCGTGGAAGACGCAAGGACCGCGCCCGGCGAGCCCCCGCTGCCCCCCGCTCCGCCCACTAGCCGCTTCGGCCAGCGGCTCGCGGTCGGCGCGCTCATCGGGCTGGTGGTCTACGGGCTGATGGCCCTCTGGGCCGACTTCGACGGCCTCGTGCGGGCCATGCGCCAGCTGCCCCTCGCGCGGGTGGCCGAAGCCCTCGTCCTGGCCTCCGCTGGCTACCTGGCCCGCTTCGTCCGCTGGGAGCGCTACCGCATGCGGCTCGGAATCCAGCTTGAACGCGGCACGTCCCTGATGATCTTCCTCGCCGGCTTCGCGGGCACGGTGTCCCCCGGCAAGCTAGGCGAGGCCCTCAAGTCCTGGCTCGTGCGCGAAGTCGACGGCAGTCCCCTTTCGCGCACCGCCCCGATCGTCGTCGCCGAGCGCATCACCGATCTGCTAGCGCTGCTGATGCTGATCGCAATCGGTGGCCTGGGCAGCCATCCCGAATACGCGTGGATGTTCTGGGCGACCCTGGGCGTCTGCGGAGCGCTGATCGTTCCGCTCGCCTGGCCGGCCCTCGCCAAGCGCCTCATGGGCCCCCTGGACTTGCTCCCTGGGGCATCGCAAATCACCCCCCGAGTGGACCGGGCGCTCGACAGCACCGCCCTGCTCATGGCGCCCAGAGAGCTCCCGCTAGCGATCCTGCCGGCCCTGGCCGCTTGGGGCCTGGAAGCCCTCGCTTTCCAGCGCTTGGCCAGTCCCTTCTTCGCGACGGGACCCGAGTACACCTTTGCCCTGTTCGCCTTCTGCCTCCCTCTGGTGGCTGGCGCCGTCGCGATCTTCACGCCCGGCGGACTCGGCGTGACCGAGGGCCTGATGGCCACACTGCTCGTCGAGCGTCTGACCCTGGGCGGCCTAGCCACCGGTGTCGCGGGCGGCGCGGCCGCCGCGATCACCATGGTGACTCGGCTGTGCACGCTTTGGTTCGCGCTGGCGGTCGGTCTAACCGCGCTGGTGCTCTTCCGGCGCTCCCGCGGGCGAGCTGCGCCGGCCCGGGCGAGCGGCGCGGCCACCGGTTCCTAGGAGCCGTAGCGCGACTCCACCGCCGCCCGGAACTCCTGCCCGGCCGACGCGTAGAACTGGACCAGTCCCGGGTCAGGCTCAACCGCCTCAGCGGCCGGCATCACGAACGGTCTCGCGATCGGCGCCAGCGGACCGCCCTTGCCCTCCGCAGCCCGCAGGCAGCCCATGGCCTGCAGTGCCCCGCCGAGGGCGGCCGACTCGGCCTCTTCGAGCGGCACAACCTGCGCGTCGAGGCTCGCCGCCAGGATCTGTTGCCACAGCCCGTTGCGCGCCGCGCCGCCGACCAGGTGCACGCGCCGCACCTCGAGGCCAAGGGCGCGCATGCGGTCGACGCCCCAGGCCAGGTTCAGGCTCGTACCCTCGAGCGCCGCACGGTACAGGCGGCCGGGCTCGAGCGCTCCCGCACGCATGCCCAGCAGCGTCCCCGTTGCATCCGGCAGATCCGGCACGCGCTCGCCCGCCAGGTACGGCAACCAGCTCAGGCCGTCGCAGCCGGGTGCCACCACCTTGGCCGCGTCGGTCAGGGCGCCGTGCTCCATGCCAAAGGCCTGCTGCACCTCCCCCGTAACGCCGGTGAGGTTCATCACACAGAGCAGCGGCATCCAGCCTCCAGCCGATCCGCAGAACGGGGCGATCAAGCCGCTGGGATCCACCACCGGCGCGTCCGAATGGGTGAACACCGTGCCTGAGGTCCCGAGGCTGACCGTGACGACGCCGGGCTCCGTCGCTCCGCTGCCGATGGCGCTGAGCATGTTGTCGCCCCCGCCCACCGCCACCGCGAGACCCGCAGGCAGACCGGACCAGGCGCTGCCCTCGGCGCTGACCCGCCCGAGGACCGCGTCGGGAGCGAGCACCGGCGGCAGCTTACCCGGCAGGTCCGCGTCGACGACCGCCGCCCGATCCATGTCGAAGCGCCGCTGCGCCACGTCGAAATAGCCGGTGCCCGAAGCGTCACCGGCCTCAGTGGCCAAGACACCGCTGAGCAGCAGATTGATGTAGTCGTGGGGCAGCACCACGTGGCGCGTGCGCTTCCAGTTCTCGGGCTCGTGGTCCCGCAGCCAGCGCACCTTGGACGCTGTGAAGCCGGCCGGCACGTGGACGCCCAGCTCGCCAGAGAGCGCCGCCGCCTCGGGCGCCGTCTCCGTGTCGCACCACAGCTTCGCTGCGCGGACCGGGGTGTGGCTTTCGTCGAGCACCACGCAGCCGTGCTGCTGGCCCGAGACCCCGACACCCGCCAAACGGGACGGGTCTACGCCGGCGGCCTGCACGAGCTCCGCGCAGACCTCGGCGACTGCGGCGGCCCAGGTGCGCGGATCCTGCTCGGCAGCTCCCGGGGCCAGCCTGCCGATCAGGTCGTAGGAGCGGTGAGCGCGGGCCACCACATGCCCCGCGTCCAGGTCCAACACCAGGCCCTTCGTGCCCTGGGTTCCAACGTCCAGCCCGACGACCTGCGTCATGCCCCGCGCACGCCCAGCAGGAACTCGACGAGCAGCTGGTCGAGGCGCTCGTAGCCCAGCCCTTCCTTCGCGATCCCGTGCACGTCCAAGTCGAGGGCCTTAAGCCCCTCCGCCGCTTCCTTGGAATAGGCGCCGGTCAGCAGCGCGTCCGAGGCAGCGTGCTTGCGCTCGGCGATCAGATCTTTCACCTCGGCGTCGGCGTCAAAGGCCTTCGCTCGCTCAGCCAAGATCTTGTACGTGCGCATGCAGCCCTTGGCGAACTCCCACACGCCCGCGTCGTCCTCGGTCCGGTAGGCGTGGGCGTCGAAGTGCTTGGGCCCCGTGTAGGGAGCGGTCCCAGTGGTCCCCTCCAGGAGCCTTGCCAGCAGGAAGCACTGCTTTTGATCCTCGGAGCCGAAGCGCAAGTCCTGGTCGTAACGCCCGATGCGCTGGCCGTTGAGATCGATGTGGAAGAGCTTGTCCTGCTCCATGGCCTGGGCCACGCCGTGCACAAACGAGAGTCCCGCCATGGTTTCGTGGGCCACCTCGGGGTTCACCCCGACCATGGACTTGTGCTCCAGCGTCTCGATGAACGCGAGCATGTGCCCGGTCGTCGACAGGTAGATGTCCCCACGGGGCTCGTTGGGCTTGGCCTCGAGTGCAAAGCGCAGGTCGTAGCCCTGATCCTTGGTGTACTCGCACAAGAAGTCCAGTGCGTACCGGAAGCGCTTCAGGGCTTCGCGCGGATCCCGGCAAGCGTCGGCCTCCGTGCCCTCCCGTCCGCCCCAGAACACGTAGGTCGAGGCGCCCAGCTCGACGCCCAGATCGATGGCCTCCATGGTCTTGCGCAGCGCAAAAGCCCGCACCCGCGGATCGTTGGCCGTGAATGCCCCATCCTTGAAGATGGGCTGTGAAAACAGGTTCGTCGTGGCCATCGGCACAACCATGCCGTGGTCGCTCAGAGCTTTCTGAAAGCCCTTCACGATCTCATCCCGCTTTGCGGCCGAGGAGCCGAAGGGCACCAGATCTTCATCGTGAAGGTTCACCCCCCACGCCCCACACTCACTCAGCTTCTCCACAATCCGCCGCGGATCCTGCGTTTCCCGGACCGAAGGCCCAAACGGGTCTCTCCCGGGATTTCCAACGGTCCAAAGTCCAAATGAAAAGCGATCGGCGGGGGTCGGGTCGTAGGTGCTCGGCATAGGGGAATATTGGCATTCGATGGGTTCCTTGGCCCGGGAAAAATGGGGCTGTTGACTCGGGGAGGGAGTGCCGCTGAATAGCGCTTGCGATTCGCCGCTTCGCGCTGGAGAACTCCGACCGGGACTCCGAGCATGCGGGTCGCTGCCCCTCATCGGTCACATCAGCCCCCACAGCGCAAGAAGCGAGCGCCTGCGGCCTCTTGGGCGGTACCGAACTCGGCCCCCAGCGCACTTCAGGTTCAGTCATGGGTGAATCCGGCTAGTCCCCCACCCCAGAGGACAGGTCCTTACTGGCCTCGGTCTACGCACGGGTCGGTATGGAGCCGGTTAGACTGGGTGCATGAGTCGCGCACTGGTGATCGCCTTGGTCTTGATGGTGGCTGCAGTCGCGTCGTCGACGTGGCTGATGGGCCCCGGCCGCCGGCCGCAGGAGACCACCTGGTCCGCCCCACGGATCCACCGGGACGGCGGTTACGCCGGTTCGGAGCGCTGCGGGGACTGCCACGCGGATCAGCACTCCTCCTGGGTGCGCACCTTCCATCGCACGATGACCCAACGGGCGACCGCCCAGGCTGTGCAGGGCGCGTTCGACGGCAAACGCGTGACCTACGCGGGTGACCACGCGCGGCCGTACCAAGAAGATGGGCAGTTCTGGATGGACGTACCAGACGCTTCCGCCCAGAGCGGCCGGCGCATGGCGCGCGTGGCGATGACCGTGGGGTCACACCGCTACCAGCAGTACTTTGAGGAGGTCGTTGAGGGCAGCTCGACGACGCTGTTGCGCCTGCCACTGCTCTGGCACATCGAGGCGCGCACTTGGCTGCACGTCGGCACCGTGTTCCTGTTCCCGGACCTGCTCGATTCCGAGACGCTCGAATGGAACGCGCCCGCGTGGGACCGCCACCAGGACCGCTGGAACAGCAACTGCATCTTCTGCCACAACACGGGCCCAAACCCGGGCGAGCATGAGTTCACCTACGGGCCGCCCGACCGGCAGCGCGCATTCGACAGCCGGGTGGCGGAGCTCGGCATCTCCTGTGAGGCCTGTCACGGGCCGGGCGAAGCGCACGCGTTGGCGTACGAGCGTGCCGCGGCAGGAGGCGCCGCGCCCGTGGATCCGCAGATCGTGCACCCGCACGAGCTCGACAAGGCCCGCTCATTGGAATTATGCGGTCAGTGCCACGGCCAGCGCATGCCGCGCGACCCGGCCGCCCTGCTGAGCCGCGGCCCGGACTATCGGCCCGGCCACACGCTGACCGACACGGTGGCACCGCTATTTCACGATACTCCCCTACTGCCCGGTCAACAGCCGCCGGGCTTTCAGCCCAGATTCTGGAACGATGGCACGCCGCGCCTCACCGCGTACGAGTACCAGGGCGTTACGCGCTCGCCCTGCTTTGTGCGCGGTGAGATGAGTTGCATGTCGTGCCATTCGATGCACGAGGGGAACCCCGATGGCATGCTCACCGCGTCGATGCGCACCGACCGGGCGTGCACCCAATGCCACGAGGAAATTGGCGCCGACGTCGCGGCCCACACCCACCACCCCGAGGGCTCCTCCGGGTCGCGCTGCGTCGAGTGCCACATGCCGCGCATCGTCTACGGCGTACTAGGCGTGCGGCGCAGCCACCAAGTCGAGGTTCCCCACCCGCGTCGCGACGGCGAGGCTGGCCGGCCGCACGCCTGCACCCTGTGTCACCTCGACCAGACTCTGGAGTGGTCGGCACGCTCGATGAACGCACTCTGGGGCCAGAACTTCGAGGCCCCGCGCCAGCGTGCGGATCGTGCGCCCCTGGATCTCGCCGACGGGCTTGCCTCGGTGCTCGCTGGGGATCCGCTGCAGCGCGCGGCCTACGTGACGGCGATGGGCCGCTCGGATGCGGCGGTGCACCCGCGCGACAAGGGCTTCGTGCGCGGCGCGCTGAACCTGACGATCGGCGACCCCTACCCCGCTCTGCGCTGGCTTGCTCGCGAGAGCCTGCTCTCCCTGGAGACCGAGCACCCCCTCGGCTACTCAGACGCCCTGCGCGCATGGGACTCGACCGACGGCAGTGCGGCGAGTCGCGGCACGATGGTCGACATCTTGCGGCGCGAGCTGAGCACTCTCGGCCCCGCCAAGCTCAACCCGCCCCGCCCAGACCAGTTGATGAACCCCGACCTCACCGAATCTGCCGGAATGCGCGCGCTGACCGGCCTGCAGTCGGCGAGCGTGATTTCCATCGGGGAGTAGGGGGGCGCTGAATGGACTGAGGCCCATGGCGTACCGTAGGTCCATGGCTTCTCGTTTCTCCTTGGTCCTGGCCGCTTCGGCTCTCATCGGGTGTGCGTCGCCCCCCACCCCCGAGGCCGCCCGCCATGGCTCGACGGGCTCGGTAGCCGAGCTGCACGGGCATTGGTTGCAGGCCCTCGTCGAGCTGGAAGAGCATGAGCCCTATGTCGACCGTCACGCAGCCGAGTCTGCGACTGGGATGTTGGTGTCGAGGATGAGAGCTTTGCTGTCGTTCCAGCTCATTGACTACGAGCTGGTCTACAGCGGGGGAGACACGGCCACATTGACCCATTGGCCACACCTGGAGACGAAGGAGTGGCCGGAAGAACTCAAGCCCGAACAAGAGTCGCTCCTGGACGAGCTGCGGACCCTCGCCGGCCGCGGGCTCCCCGACCGAGAGGACCGGAGCGATGCGGACTGGGATCGAGCGATCCAGGAACAGATCGACCAGCTGGAGCTGCTGCAGGACTCTTGGTCGGGGCCGCCCACACGTAGGTTCAGCATCGAGTCGCCCGAGCCGGCGTCCACCCAGTTGACGATCGCGGCTCGCGAAGGGGACGCGGAGCGCCTGCTGCTCGTCGCTCTCCACGCAGCGGACAACGGCCAGCGCGAGCCCGCATCGGGGTCCGCCTCGCGCCGGGAACGAGCGCGCCGAAGAGATCGACTCGAGCTGGCCGGTCTGCGCCTGGACCGCGCGCTCTCCCTGGGAAAAGCTGCCCCCACCGCAGAACTCGCGGCGAACCTGGATCAGGCCCGCACTCGGGTGATCGAGTCCCTTGGGGCGGATTTCAGGGATCATGAGCAGCTCCTCGCAGCCTTGGAGGAAGCCCGCGCGGGGCAGATCGCAGCCGTGGAGTCGCGCCTTCTCATCGAAGCCGTCATTCGTGAGGCGCTCGCGCTGCGGGCTGAGGTCCAGGCGGCTTTGGCTCTGCAACCGGCGACCTTCGCCGCTGCGAGCATCACCGTGGATGCAGAGAGTGCAAGGACGGGCCCGCGGATGCAGCGCAGCCTACGTACGGCCGGACCGGGCTCTGGGCCGAGTCCGGCCGAAAGCCTCGAGCGCACCCGGGCAGACTGGGAGCGCAAATCCAAGGCCGCGCTCGCTTGGCTCGAAGCCTTGGCCTTGGTCCGCTCCACGGTCGACGTCCCTGATCCTCACCACGCACGGGGCTCGCGGCGGGTGGACGTGCTGTCGACGCTCATCGAGGAGCTACGCGAGCAGTCCGCAGCGCTGGAAGACGAGCGAGCCGATCTCGAGGGCCTGCGCGCGCGCCTCTCTGCCGTACGGCGCGCCGAACGGGAGCACCGCAACGCACTGCTGCGCCTTGCCAGGGTCGCGCCGGTCAGCCGCTGAGAAACCCAAACAGCTCCTCCGCCTGGGGCTTGTGCGCCTGGGGTGCATGCCCCCCTGCTCGACCACCGGATCCAGCCAGGATCAACGCCCTCCGGGCGAGGGGCGCACAGGACGGCGCTGGCGGCGCTCTTCCCCCGTGTAGGGGAACGGATCTTCTGTCCCGTGCTGGGTTTCGCTCGCGGTCCGGATCCGCCCCATCCTGCCGCGCCTACCGCATCTCAGGCCTCTCGCTTCAGCAGGCAGTTGAAGCCTTCCCATTCGAATTCCCTGAAGGCGGGGTGACGGCGGCGGGCTTCCTCCAAGAGTCCGCGATCCACTTCGGGCCCGGTCACCCAGGGGATCAGCTTCTGGACCTGCAGCCCATGGGTTTGGAACTGCAGGAGGTACTCCTCGGTGAACAGTCGATTGAGTCGGGTTGACTCGTAGATGCTGCCCACGACGACCTCCGAAAATTCCTGGCCAAAGGCCGGCAGCAAGTCCCGGAACATCTCTGACTGCGTTTGGGCCAAGTGCTGCCATGGGCGCAGAAAGCTCAGGAGCTTGGTGACCCGGCCGGGATCGTCGGGAAAGCCACGGGGGTAGAGATGGTGCCCCCGATGCCCAGCCCAAATAGGCCCCGCCAACAGAAATAGCTGCCCCCCTGGCTTCAGCGCCATCCGCATCCGCTGCAGGGCTCCGGGCATGCTGCCCACATGCTCCAAGCAGGCAACACTGATGACGGTGTACGGCGACTCGATTCGGGGTTCGGCGTACTGCCTTGTCGAGCCGCCGTAGGGCTGCCTTGACCCTGAAAATCACGGAGTTTCTCCAGTCCTCCAGCGTCCCCATGCTTGGATGGGCGCCTATCCGAACGCTCAATCCACCGGACTAGACGCACGCGGAACGGACTTCCCGTGAGATCGCCCCTCGGCAGTTGGAAGGGCAATGGGAATCGGTGAGCCGCTCGCTCGCTTGCACGGCTTAGAAAGGTGCCGAGCTACAGCCCGCGAGCAAAACCCGACAGGGCCAACGCCGCCATGCCCAGGATTCCCGCGGCCGCAGCCAACCAGGCCGCCGGTCCCCCGATCCGCTCTCCCCCATTCCCTCCGGACACCCGTCGCACGAGTTGGGGCGCCACGAAGCGCGGCTCCCCAGCATCGCCCCGCTCATCCAGCGCGACCACATCCCCCGCCGCGCGCACCCCCGCGTCCAGCAGATCCGCCCACGAGCTGACGAACGCCCCCGCCTCCGCCCTCTCGCCTTCGATCGAGGCCATCGACAGATCCACCCGCCCCGGGCCCGTCCAAACCAAACCCGGCAACCAGATCTCCGCC
>CAYWNK010000037.1:0-32976 GCA_964459495.1 uncultured Planctomycetaceae bacterium | reverse complement strand
TAGGGCCTGAGCCACCCCCTCCCAGCTGCCCCTTGACCCCATGAACCAAGTCCTGTCCCTAAGGCCGTCCAAGCTAACCTAAATCCAAAGCCCAGTGGCTCCGCCTTACGGCCCACCTCACCTCCTGGACGTCGTCGGGCGTGCGCCGACGACGATGGGAGAGCTGACGCCGTGGGCGTGGGCTGCGCGTGAAGCCGAGGGCGGCTTGGTCGAAACGGTCTAAAATTGCCGATTGGGGCTCATGCGGGACGCCTTTCGGGGGTGGTCGCGCCGGACACGTACACCCAAAGGTCATCGACCCGGGACGCTCTCGCCGAACACATGCTTGGGCCCGATGAATCGATGGAGACTTGGTACCTGTCAAGCCTCCAGGTGGACACCCCGCGGGCCTAAGCGGCCCTTCAATCAACACCGAACCCAGTGGCCCAATCCACATGGGCGCTGGACTTGCAATCGGGGTTGGGCTACCCGCCGCGACACTGCTTTCGAACTACTATTCCCACCCGTGGGCGGGCCTAGCTTCCCTATCGATCACTGCCAGGTAGGCAGCCGATCCTCCTCATCCGGAAAACCATGCGTGATCCAGTCATCCACGCCCACGATGGGGATGATCTCAATGAAATTCGCTCCCCCCTGGTCGCTGACAAGCATCGTTCCAGGTCCATTCTGCTTCGCATTGCTAAAGTAGTATCTTGCCTGACCGTCAGGCGTGCCATCGTTCACACGAATTTGTTGAATGCCTGAATGCCAGGTGTTCAGCGAATCATCTTTAAGTAGCGCGGCGGAGAATGCCTGCCCCGATGCCACCAGCTGTGTCGTTGCGGGGCGAGCGTACACGTCCATCACGTATACGCTGTTACTATCAGCGAACTTTACTAATAGCTCAGTGTCGCTATCAAGGACCAGGCACATGGCCGCAACTACGTCCATGCCGGGCTGCGCGGCACTATACACCGTATTAATAGCCTCTAGGGAGCGTAGAATGATATCTCCTACAGCTCCCGATCCGGCATCGAGCACCTCCTGCGGCGGATCAACCTTCCACCTCTGAATAATCGTTGCGCCAATTCGTGTCTTACCGGCGACGTAAATTTCATCTAGGCCTTCACGATGCCCGTAGCAAACGGCCGTTGGCGTGAACTCCGTGGGGATGTACTGGAGAGCCGTTTCGCCAGACGCTAGATGCTTCCAGCTCATGCTAACCCTCCGGCTAGTCGCCGAGAAATCCGTAGCCACTCGGAATTTTTCATCCTTCGTAATGGTGACCAAGGAGAAGTGATACGGCTTACGAAAAGCGTTCCTGGGTATCCACTTGGGGTTGACTTGGCCTTGCGTAATGGAGGCTGAGGTCGGCTCGACTGGTGAGTGCTCTGGGCCCATCAAGGCAAGTGTGCCTGCCAACAAGAGGCAAGTAAGAGCCGGGGATAGATATGTTTTAATTCGCATTTGTGACAGTTGCTTCGCTTTACTCTCCGCCATCGCCACCGGTGCCTCCCGTGCTACCAGTGTCGTCATCTCCACCCCCGTCGGGCTCTTCGGGGCAATCACGCATCCCGTCAAGGTTGTGACATATCATTCCAAGCTCGTTTTCGAGTTCGTCTAGCTCTGCCTGGGGGTCATCGTTGTCCAAAGTGTCGATCAGTCCAGCATCTGCATCTGCCTGAGTGCTTTCTCGCGTTGCCTCTAGTTCCATGGCAACGTCTTCTTTGAATTGCTCAAGCCCCTCCCTTGCAGCTTTGCAGTCGGCAGGTGTGATCGAGGCTCCTGGGGTGTCGCCTGCGGTGGGTGTCAAGGTAGTTGCCGCTTCGTTCGTGTGACTATGCGCCGGCTCGGGCCTCCTTCTCGGGCACCGGATTCAGGGTGATGTCGCCAACTGGCGGCCAGTTGCGGAGAGCCCCGGGCCACCGGCTCGGATTCCGCTCCCTTGCTTGCCGATAAGCCATGGCTCTCGCCTCCAGCATCGCCACATCGGCGCCTGAGTGGCGGGGTTCAGGCGTGACGAAGCGAATCTCGCTGTGCAGGTGCTCGGTGTTGTACCACCGCACAAAGCTTGCTGCCCACGTCCTGGCGGCATCGAGGTCCTCAGAGGGTCGGGTTGGAAATTCGGGTCTGTACTTCGCCGTCCGAAACAGCGACTCCGAGAACGGCTTGTCGTTCGAGACGCTTGGCCGGATGAAAGACGCTGCGATGCCAAGCTCCTGGAGCTTCGCGAGTATCGTGGCTCCCTTCATGGGCGATCCGTTGTCGGAGTGCAGCACCAGGCTGCCCGCTACGACTTCCTCACGACTGGTTGCACTTGAAACAAGCTGTGCTGCGTAGCTCGCTCGCTCCGCTTCGTGCACCTCGAAGCCCACGATCTTGCGGCTCCACACATCCAAGACCATGTACAGATAGTAGAAGGCGCCCTTCATGGTGGTCTTCAGATACGTGATGTCCCAGGTCCACACCTGAAGGGTGCGAGCGTCGATCCCCATGGCGCTGCACGCCACTTCGTGGCGTGCACCTGCGGCCGTCGCTTCCTGGATGAGCTCTACGATCATGGCTCGTTCCTCCCGGTCGTGTCGCCGTCCGCGCCCCCCCCCAGATCTCCCGGACCTTTTTTTTGGAGCGTGATGATGGCCGCCATTTCCGCCATGGCCTTCTCCTTCCTGCGGAGATCACGCTCAAGCTCTTGGATCTGCTTCGCCTCAGGGCTCTTCTTGGCGCGCGACGACTTCTTGGGCGCGGATAGACCTGCGGTGGCGGCCTCTTGCCATTCACGCAGGGTGGCTTCGTGGAGGCCTTCCTTGCACAGAAAGGCACCAAGTTCGTTGGCATCCAGCTGGGAGGCCTCGACGATGACTCGCAGCTTGCCGGCCAGGGTCCACCTACCGCTCTTGTCCGTGCTCATGACATCGACGGTACGCGCAGTCCTCAGCCAGCGCGACAGAGTCGCCTGCGAGACGCCCGTCTCTTCAGCCAGAGCATTCGCCGAGACGCCCCGGAGGCCAGCCATACGCTGGACCATGCGGGCCTTGAATCCTTGTCCGTATCTCATTGTCTTCGTGCTGCCCCCAGGATGGACGGGAAGACCCCTGCGGACTTTCCCACAGGTTATGAGTCTCCCCCTGGACCCCCTCATCGGGGGGCTTCGCCCCCCGGAGCGCCGCGCTACGCCTCAGCCTGCCAAAGGCAGGCTTCGCGCAGATACCCCCACATAGGAGGATCGATGAGTCGGAGAGGTCAGGCGGCAACTACCCTGACACCGGGAGAAGGATGACAGATCCTCCGGCAACTCCGGCTCATAGATGTAGAGCGTCTTGGTCATTCATGCCTCCAAGCTTCGGCAGCTGCTCAACATTAGCGAGGTGCCCTCACCTGCCCCGTACCTCCGTGCACCAATTTCGTCTCGAATCTGGACGACAGGTCCAAGGCCGAGGCCGGCGAATGGAAGCCTGGCTTGGTGCCCGCTCCAGGCTACCAGTTGTATAGTCACACCCGGTGCCGTGGGCGGCCCCCCTTGACCAGGGGCAGTTCCCTCGGCTTCGCGTCCCCCGTCCACACTCCCATCCCTCCATGAAGCACCTTCGCACCAAGCGACCGACCCTACTCTCCTTTGCCGTCGCCACTGCCATCGCAGCGCCGCTTCAGGCACAAGAGGTTCAGATCACCGCCGTTGGCAATGTCACCTCTGTCACAGGCCCGGGCCTGACAGATCCTGGCTTGAGCCAACTGGCTGCGGGCGATTCCATCACTTTCGTATACACCGTATGCCGCACTGGTACCCCGATCACCGATGGCTTTACCTATTCGCTAGACGACCAGGCGAGTGAGATCCAATCTGCGATGTCAACGGTCGGAGCCATCCCGGCGCCGGGCGTCAACCAGGTGGATTTTGTCGATGAGCCCGGCAACGGCGATGACAGCATCACCGCCTTGATGGAACTTCCCGGCCAGGCCGCTGCGCGCCTGTCCGTCACGAGCTCAGCCGGCGGCTTCTTGGTGAACCCGAACATCACCTCCTACATCGGTACCGGATTCGTTCCCTTTGGTAGCTTGACCCTGAGCGGGGACATCTCCGACGGTATCACCACCGTCCAAGCGTCCTTCAGCATCGTCGGCTTCGATGATTTCGTTGATCCGATCGGGGCGAATTACTGCATGGCCAACCCCAACAGTACGGGAGTGAGTGCCTCCATTGCGGCCGTGGGTTCCAGATGTGTTGCCGACAACGACGTGACCTTGATTGCATCGAACCTACCTGCAGGCAACTTTGGTTTCTTCATCAATTCACGGACTCAAGGCTTCCTCCCCAACCCCGCTGGTAGCGAGGGCAACCTCTGCATCCTCGGTGAGATCGGCCGCTTCAACCAGCCAGGACAAGTCATGCAAGCTGACGCCTCAGGCAGCATCGTGCTCCCGATTGACCTGATGCAGATCCCCACACCTACCGGGTTCACGGCGGCGATGGCAGGCGACACATGGAACTTTCAGGCCTGGTACCGGGACACCTCACCTGCTGGGCTCACTTCGAACTTCACAGACGGCGTCGAGGTTGTCTTCAACTAAGGGCAGTACCGGCTAGGTGTCGCGCCAGGGGCTCCGGCGACCCGGAGCCCCACGCTCACCGGTACAAGCACATGACTTGGGACCGGCGCGAGTGACTCGCTCTTCGCTGTGGGACTCCCTCATTCCTCTCACTTCGCGGATCCTCTGGCGCACACGGAGGCCGGGCAGTGTTCACCGCCTTGACAAGGGGGTGGTTACCACGCTTTGCGGGATGACCACCCCCCCTTCAAGGCGGCGAGTACTGCCCGGCCTCCGTACTCTCTCTTAGAACTGGATTTCGAGCCCGTTGGTGAGGTTCGACTGGGCTCCTCCCCCCGCGGGGTCACGGTACCAGGCCTGAATGTTCCACTTGGAGCCAGGGAGGATCTGGGTGGCGGCTGTTACCGGCATGGTGAAGTCCAGAAAGGCCCGGAGCTCGTTCATCCCGTTGGTCACCCCAGCCGGAACTCTCCCAATGGTCCCTCCGCCTACGCAGCGGAATCCGTTCGCAAAGGGAACAAGGATCTGTGTCGGTCCATAGTAGAAGAAACCCGGCTGCCCGGCCGGAATCGGACTGGCCACCAGTTCGAGATCGTTGGAGGGAATGTCCGGTACCGGATTCGAAGCGCAAGGAGTGAGCGTGCTGGAGGTCGCGCTGATCAATGCCTGCGCCAACAGGGAGTTGGTGGCCGCAACGCAGTAGCTGGATCCTACGGAGACCCTGTTGCTCACCCTGCGAATCTCGACCCCCATGACTCCGAAGCCTGAAAAGCCCGAACTCTCTTGGACAATGACATGGACGTCGTCATTGACGGTCATGCCGTCGCTGCGGTCGATGGTCATCTCATGGAGGGTGAATGTCACACCCTGCACGTTGGGCCCCGAGGTCGGGCAGATGACATCGCTCATGTCGATGATGCCCTGGGTGGAGCCGCTCACCTCGACCGATGCCCCCGGAATCAGCGTATTCATCGAGAACACGTAGGTGTAGATCTCGTAGGTCCCTTCCTCCAGGTTGAAGATCTTGTACTCCAGGCCGTTGTCGACCCGAAACCCGTCCTTGAAGAGGGGAAAGTCCGGAGTTGTACTGTTCCAGACCCCACAGGTTTGGACTGTCCGGTTCATTCCCCCGTTGGTGAGTTCGAGGACGGCTCCGCTGGGGTTGCCGTGGGTGTCAGCCAGGAGAACCGTTCCTCCCGGATCCTGCTCTGCAATGGCATTCCACATGCCACCCGGCAAGGCAGCAGCGGCCTGGTATCCGCTGGCGGGTACTCCCGACAGCGTCGAGAAGTCCATGCTGATGCACTGTCCCTGGGCAGCGCCTTGCATGGTCAAAGAGGCAAGGCTGATCCACATGGCATGGCGAAGATATTGAGCTTTCATTCTAAGTTCGACGGATAGGGTTCGATGGGCTGCTAAGGACCGTCCCGAGCAACGAGAGAAAAGACAGGCGCGCGCGCTGACCTTGCTCACTGAACTTCAAATAAGTGGACGCACCAAGCCTCTGCAGTGGTCTGTGCCCTTGCCGTGTCCTTCACGGGGCACCAATGCAGGAAACCGTACTGGGTACGCAGCCCGGGCAAGAGACACCGCCTGAAGTGATCCGAGCCTCCGTGCTATCGAGCGTCGAGGCCGTATCACCGGACACCTCATCACCTTCCTTGTCGGCTGGAGTTTGCACAGCGGCACTTTGGAGTGCCTTCGCTTGAGCCGGGCCTGGTGCATACGAACGACATCGACAGTGCCTTCAGCGCAGCATTCCCTGCGGCATCCATTCGGACCCCATGGAAGGCACGGCCAAAACGGTGAGTCTTGCCAGGGATCGGTACAGGAGCTCCCGACCCCATACTGGATGGGGCAGCTCGGGATGACCAAACCGATCTGCGCAGCGGGCGGGGGATTCGCAGTGCAGCTCCCTTGGCCAAGCAAGAGTTTGTTCGGAATCGTTGAGCGGGATCGCGGAGTGGCTCGGTCCATAGCTCGCACCGGGGCAGCCCTGAATCCCCCCAAGCGAATTCGTGCCGACCCCGACGGCCTGCACGAGCAAGGCTTTGATTGCTACATCCCTTCCACTTGAAAGCGGCGCCCGACAAACCGGGCATGGTCAGCCCCTTGGCCTCTCAGGCGAGATCTTCCAGGTCGACTGGGTCGCAGGTGCAGCAACTCCCCCTCTTGAACGGCACCGGACTCCAATACAAGCGCCTCGGAGAGCGCAACGACGAACTCTTGCTGCTGGAACGAAGCAGCAAGAGGGTCGAGCCCTTTGGCACATAAGACACGCTGCTCAGCCTGGTCGAGCTGGGCTTCGGTGTCGCCTAAGCAAGCCCTGAATATTGAGCCAGCCACATCTTGGAAGTTGGGATTCAATCCTCCTGGAGCGAGGCAGGCGCCCATCCGGCCTTCCAGCTTCTCGAACTGCATGTTGTGGCTTCGAGCCCCAGCGGCTGCTCCACTGAGCCTTGCCCAAGCTGGGGATTCAGGAAGGCGACAGCGGGTCGACAGGGCAAGGCGGTAGATTGACTCCGGTACGCTTCCGATCATCGGGGACCGGAGCGGGTGAGCAGTCCCGCACCAGCAGCCGCAGTTCCCCTTCGACCATGCCGCCGAAACACCGCATCGAAACTTTTGGGAACGCCAGCCTGCAGGTCTTTGTGGACGACCGGCCATGGCTTGTGACCGATCCGTGGCTGGGGGGGCAAGTGTACTTTGGGAGCTGGGGACTCAATCGGCCGCCTGACGAGCGAGAGATCGCCCATGCCCAGGCCTCGCCCTACGCGTGGATTTCCCACGGGCATCCTGACCACCTGCACCTTCCGTCCATCGCGCGCCTACAGCCGGCCACGCAGAAGGTTCTGCTTCCAGCCCACTATCACGACGACATTCCGCGCTACTTCCGCGAGGCCGGGTTCGAGGTGATCGTCCTAACCTATCGACGCTGGCACGACCTGGGCGGCGGGATAAGAGTCCAGTGCCTCGAACACGCGAACCAGGACGCGATCCTCCTGGTCGAAATCGGCGGCACCCTGCTGGTCAATGGGAACGACTGTCCCCTCTACGGCGAGATCCCCTATCTGCGGAGTCTGATCCAGCGCTACGAGCACTCCTACCTGCTGGCACTTTGTGCGGTGGAAGCCGACATGGTGAACATTGTGAATTCGAGCGGGGAGCGCTTGATTCACCGACCCGAGGAGTTGAAGCCCGGGGCGATCTGGTCGACGGTCGATCTCTGCCGGGACCTCGGTGTCGATGCGTTCTGCTGCTCCTCATCCTTGCACATCTACTGCCGCGGGGATTCAAGCTGGGCCAACGACTACCGCATGACCTTCGAAGACATGCAGCGTTGGTGGACCGGCGGAAGGGAGGTCGACCTCGTGCCCCCCTACGCAGCGATTGACCTGGCAAGTGGAGAGGTCACTGAACTCTACGAAGACTCCGGCCCCTGCTGGGATCAAGTGCAGGACGGCACCGGAGAGGACGACTGGGACGAGCCCCTACAGGCTGGAGACCGCAAGCTCCTCGATGCGTTCTTCCTGCGCTTTGAGCTGCTCCCCAAGGGCCTCGATTTCCTGCGGTTCACCGTGGGCGGGGTTCAGCACGAGGTCGTTCTCGACAACAAGCGGAGATCACGGAAGAAACGGCGCGGCGTCCACTTCCATGTCCCGCGCCACTCGCTCCTCGCGACGCTCCAGAGCGGATACTTCGACGACCTCCTGGTGGGCAACTTCATGCGCACAGAGCTGATTCACCTGGACTCCCTCTACCCCGCCTTCACGCCGATCGTCTCCAAGCTGGGGGGCATGGCCCATGTCCTGACCGCCCGCGAGCGGCGACGCTTCCGGTGGCACCACCTCCGACTGTCCCCCAAGGCCTACCTGCGTGACGCTTGGCAGGGGTACTGGTTGCGGCGAGCCAAGCCAGCTCTGCGCAGGGTCTTTCAGGGGCTTGGCCTGCTGGAGTTCTTCAAGAGACTGGGCCGCAAGCTGCGCGGCCTCCCTCCCCTGCCGAAGAGGTGACGGATCGCTTCGGGTTCAACGCTGCGGTTCCTAGCGCGATTCGGCTGAGGTGGCCGCTGCGCCGAGCTCGACCCGAGCCTGCCCCCTGCTCTCCTTCTCGAGGCTCTTGCCTTTTAGCCAGCTACTCGCCGCCTCGTCCCCCCTGAGCTGGGCATCCCACCAGGCCAGCGAAGCCTGCACGATCCAAGGGTGATGGCTGGGGTGCCGCTCCTTGCCACCCCGGAGCTTGGATTCGCCGAAGGCGTGGTGCTCCGCCCCCTCCAGGGTGATGTGGATGCGCTGGACCTTTGTCGAGCGTTCGAAAGCCACCCGCCGGGGACTGCTGTCGCCGCTCACAAAGCTCTGGTCCTCCGTACCGGTCATCGACAGGAAGGGCCGCTGAACACTGCCCCAAGAGTCCTCGCCGAAACCGAAGGAACCGGGGCCCTGGGGAGACATGGCGATCCCGGCCTGAATCCTTGGCTCGGGACGCGAAACGGGATGGCCCCCTGGTGCTGGCTGCGTACCTTCGAAGCTCGCCCCCAGGCAGGCCATGGTTGTGAATGCGCCGAAGGAGTGACCGCCGAGCCCGACCGTCGCCAGATCGATGCGCCCCCTCAGGCGTGGATCCCGTTCGGCTCGCCGCTCCAGTTCGTCGAGGACAAAACCCACGTCCAGCCGGCGATCTTCCCTGGCCTGCGCGTCTTCATAGACCTCGCGGAATCGCCGGCGGAGCCTGAGCAGACCAGCCGAACGCAAGGCAGCCAGGTCCGAACCCGCATGCTGCATCGCCAGCACCGCGTAGCCAGCCGCCGCCCAGGCTTCCAGCAGATACCGGTTGCTTTGGGCCGTGCCCCCAAGCCCATGGGACCAGAGCAGGAGCGGGGTTTTGCCTCTAAGCTCCGCGGAGCCCTCGGCCTGTGCAGGCAGCAGGATCCGTACGGGCACATCGCGCCCGCGGCTCCGGTCGTGCCACACCGACTCCCAGATCTCGAGACCGGCGGAATCCTGTGTGATCGATTCCAGTCTCAGCCCCGTGCCTGTGCGCCGGCGCCCATCGAGCTTGGGACCCCCGAGTGCGCCGGCACCGAGGAGAAGAAACAGCCCGACAAGTAGGGCAGGCGCGCTGCGGGGAATCATCGCCATCTGTTGGCTGGAAGCGATCTGCGTCCAGGGCCCTCCAACCCAACGCGGATCCCGTGGTTCTGGTCAAGCTTCGATCTGGTCTCCGGCCGCCTCGAGGTGCCCCGAAGCTGGATTCGCGCACGCTTGGCTAGCGTGCGCCGGCCCCAATCCGCGATCACACCCACGCCCGGCAGGCGCTAGGGATCGGGGGCCGATTCGACCCTCATCGAAGCAGTGCCCCTTCCCAGGGAGCGGGGCGCGCCGATACCTTGGGCGGCATGAGGCCTTCCATGCGACCCCTTCAATCCCTTCGATCCCTTTGCACGCTGACAATCGCTCTGCTCCCGGGCGCCTGCGCCGCGACAACGAAAACCGATGTGGGCGACCTAGCCGCCACCTGGCACATCGAGACTCAGGCGGACTGGGAACAGTCCATGGCCGCCGCAGAGGGTCTCGCGATCGAAGGCGGCCTTGTTGTTCCCAAAGAGAGCTCGGCGCTGTTCCGAAGCAAGCTCCACGCCCTGGGCGGCAAGCGCAGAGTGAATTCCATCACGCTGGAGCAGTCCCCCGCTTGGCAGAACTGGGATCCCGTCGAGAACCTCGGGCCGATCAACCTGCAGGATGCGCCGGTGTTCCTAAGCCTCGGAGACAGGGACTATTGGGTCTTCGGTCGCTACGGCGGCTCGGGTCGCGGCAGAAACGTCGTTCGGCCCGAGGATTTCGTGGGCAAGCCCGCCGTGCTCCCGGGCTTCGAGGGCACGCAGCTGCTCACGACGCCCTACGCCAAGCAGTTCGATGCTCCCGGTGGCCTCCTCGCGGGCAACGGCGGGTACCACGCCTGGCAAAGCCGTGACATGGAGAACTGGGTGCACCACGGGGCCGTCACCGAGGGCTTCTCGCGCTGGGTGACGTCTGCTGAACACGTGGACGGCAAGACCTACATCTTCTACGACTTTCCGAATGATCAAGACCCCCATGTCTACGAGGACTCGGACCTCACCGACGGTCGGCCGGGCAAGAACCTCGGCATGGCCTTTGCCGATCCGTCCCACGGCTCAGATGCCGGCTTCATCCGAGATCTCGAAGGCCGCTTCCACGTGATCTATGAGGACTGGAGCCCCATCAGCGCCAACAAACACTCCTGGGACTCCCCCCTCGCAGGCCACGCGGTCAGCGAGACGCCCGCGGGCGGCTACCAAATACTCGCACCCGCCGTGGACCAGCGCACCACTCCTACCGGCGAGATCGGCACCTACAAGCACCCGCACTGGGTGAAGGAAAACCCGGAGCGCTTCTCGACCAACGTTGCCGAATACGAGATCCACGAGCCGGAACAAGAGGCATTCGGCGACTGGGCGATGATATCGATCGGCGGCCGCTACTACCTCTTCGGGGACCACGATCCGGCGGAAGAGGGAAAGATGGCGGTGGGTTGGTTCACGGCGCCCAACATCGACGGGCCCTTCGAGTGGTGCGGCCGCGTGGGAGAGGGTCACCCGGACCCCGACATCGGCTTCGCCGAAGGCCGCTTTTACCTGTTCACGCAGCAGATGACCGACTTCGTCAGCGACGGCCCCTGGGTGGAACAGGTCGAGGTGCGCGTCGGGATCGATACGGTTGGCGACAACGCCGCCGACCACTGGACGGAGTGGACCACGGTAAGGGAGTCCTACGCTCACACGCCGGGATACTCCAAGCAGGTCACGAAGACCCCGGCGACGCTCGAATTGAGCGATCTCCCCGCCGGCTATGCCGCCATGTTTGAGCTCCGGATCAGCGATGCGACGACAAACGCATCCAAGCCGATGCTCGAATCCGTAGAGCTGACCTTCGAGTAAACGGCTCCTCCGACCCAAGCAAGAACCCCGAGATGCACCAAGCGCACGCCTGGAAAACAGCAGTCCTCCTCCTCCTTGGGTCGACCATCGCCCTTCCGGCCGGAGCCAAGCAAGTGACCCAGCACTACAATCTGGTCTACATCATGGCCGATGACCTCGGGAAGGAGTGGGTCAGCTGTTACGGCGCAGAGGACATCGAGACCCCCAACATCGACGCTCTGGCCAAGAGCGGTATGAAGTTCCACAACTTCTACTCCATGCCGCAGTGCACCCCCACCCGGGTCTCGCTCCTCACCGGGCAGTATCCGTTTCGGCACGGATGGGTGAACCACTGGGATGTTCCCAGGTGGGGCGCGGGGTGCAGCTTCGACCCCGAGCTCAACCCCAGCTTCCCCCGGGCCATTCGAGACGCGGGCTACGCGACCGCGGCGGCCGGCAAGTGGCAGATCGATGACTTCCGTGTCGAACCCGGGGCGATGATCGAAGCCGGTTTCGACGCGTACTGCATGTGGACCGGGTACGAGGCACAGAACCGGCCAAGCGCCAGGCGCTATGCCGATCCCTATGTCTATGAGGACGGCAAGGCGGAGACAAGAGCGGGCGCATTCGGGCCCGACGTCTACGCGGACTACCTGGTGGACTTCATCGGGCAAAACAAGGACCAGCCGATGTTCCTGTACTTCCCGATGGCACTGCCCCACACGCCGTTTGTCACGACTCCCGATGCGCCCGATGCGCACTCAGACCTCGACAAGCACAAGGCCATGGTTCGATACATCGACAAGCTGGTCGGGCGCCTAGTCAACGCGATCGAAGAGGCCGGACTCCGACGCAACACGATCGTTGTCTTCACGACGGACAACGGATCCACCACCAACCTTCCGGGAACGCTCCACGGTAGGGAGGTCCAAGGAGGCAAGGCAAAGACGATTGAAAGCGGCATCAACGCTCCATTCATCGCGAGCTGCCCGGGGCGAATCGCAGAAGGCCTGGACTCCTACGCGCTCGTGGATATCACCGATATCGCGCCCACCTTCTGCGCTATCGCCGGGGTCGAGGCCCCGGACGAGCGCTACGACGGGGTCAGCTTCCTACCCGTTCTGGATGGATTGTCCGTGAAGTCCAAGCGCCCATGGATCATGGCCATGGGCGGAGGCAACGACGCCCAAGTGACCGATGCAGGCGTTCAGAACCTCTTCTGGTTCCGTGACCGGGTGCTAAGAACCGAGAGGTACAAGGCCTTCATCGGGCCAGACCGTCAGCTGATGAAGCTGGTGGACCTGGACAGCTCCGCCCCTGAGCAAGACCTACAAGGGTCCGAATCCGAAGAGGTCCAACGCGTGAAGAAGCTCTTCTTGGACGCGGTCTCCTCGATGCCTGCGGCCGATGCCGATCCCATCTACACACCTTTGGAGCCGCGCGACTGGTACCGCAAGCCATCCGCCAAGGGCGATGTATGGAAGAAGGGCTACCCGGGTCCATCTTCACGGGACTAGGCTTGGACGCGGAGTGGCGCAGGATTCCTCGCGCAGCCAGCCCGCTCCAAGGCGTGCATACGATTTCAGTCGGCGGGCATGCCAAGGGCCACGAGGCTCTTGGTGGTTCGCATGTAGAGCGTGCCCTGGGAGATCGCGGGTGTGGCGAAGCAGGGCTCCCCCATCGGGTTCTCGGCCAAGACCTCGAACTCCGAGCCAGCAGCCACCACGTGAACGGTCCCTTCCTCGGAAGTGCAGTAGATCTTGCCGTCCGCGGCGACCAGCGAAGCGATGATCGAAGTATGGGCGCCTAGCCTCTCGGAGTAGACCTTCTCCCCCGTGGCGGCATCGAAGCATCGCAAGATGCTGGACGACCCGAGATAGAGGTACCCCCCGTAAACCACGGGCGTTGACATGTACGAGCCCCCCTTCCTTGCGCTCCAGACGATGCCCCCGTTCGTGGTCGGACTCCCCTTCGGTGTGATGTCCCCCTCCGCCCCAGGGCGCACAACGTAGATGGGCGACATTCGGCCATGGGAGCTGGTGATGTAGATCAGCCCGTTTGCCACGAAGGGTGAGGGGATGGGGTTGTCGCCACCACCCTGGATACTCCAGCGCTGCTTGCCGGTCTTGAGGTCATAAGAAACGACCCATGGCCAGCCGTTGACAACCACTTGGGCACCGTTCGCATCCGAATGAATGAGGGGAGTGGACCAGCTGCGCTCCGAGATGCCCTCGCGGGACACGCGCCAGACCTCGCTCCCGTCTTTCAGGTTGAGCACGACCAAGAAGGGATTCGCTGGGTCGTCGCAGGTCAGCGCGATACGGTCCCCGTGAATCGCTGGCGAGCTCGCGTAGCCCCACCCGATGTCGTACTTGGAGATGTTGATCACGCCTAGATCGCGGCTCCACTGGAGCTCGCCGTCGAGGTCGTAGCAATACAGGCCCTCGGACCCAAAGAAGGCCACCACGTGCTCTCCATCGACCGCGACGCTGGTGTTGGCCTGAGTTGCTTTGACGTGACGCGTTGCCTGCGGCGCCCCCTTGCGGGCGGTTTGCCGCCAGAGTTCCTTCCCCGTCGACTTGTCGTAGCAAAGCACGACCCACTGGTGCTCGCTGGAATCATCGGCGGCCGTCGGCTTGCCTCCGGCGCCGAGCATGAGATCGGGCTCGCCCCCTTCTGGAATTGCAGTGCAAAGAAAAATACGCTGCCCCCAGATCACCGGGCTCGAGTGCCCGAGCCCGGGCACCGGAGCACGCCAAAGGACCTCGCCCGATTCTTCCCCCGCCGGATCCGCGTTCCAGATGGCCGGCAGAGGGTAGCCCTCGGCGACCCCGGTCCCTGCTGGGCCGCGGAAGGCCGGCCAGTTCTGATCCAGTGCGGAATCCTGGGGAACCACAAGCGAGGTCAAAGCGGCCAGTAGAGCCAGCGGGAAATGGAGCAACATGGACTAGCGTTTGGCAGGGAGGTTGAGGAAGACCTGGTTTTGGGCGTCTGAGTTGGCGACGGCGATGTCGGCGAAGCCGTTCTGATCGAGGTCCCCCACCGCCAGGCTGTAGGTGGAGTGGGCGGGGTCCCCGAAGAGCACCTCGCGGTACTCACGACCCTTGCCTTGGTTGAAGTAGACCGCGTTGGCCTGGCCCGTATTTCCCACCACGATGTCGGGGTGCTGGTCGTTGTCCATGTCGGCAATGGCAAGCGAGTAGGTCCTGCCGTCTGGGCGACCGAAGGCTGCACTCCCCTGCAACCCGCCTTTGCCATCCCCGAAATAGACCCTGTTCTCTTGCCCGATGTTTCCAACGGCCCAGTCCAGGGAACCGTCCCCGTCAAGGTCGGCGATGGCCACCGCTCGGGATTCGTCGCTCCCGCTTCCGAAGGGGATCCTCCCTCCAAAGCGTGCCTGCCCCTCTCCCAACAGGATGAAGTTCTGCTGGCGATCGCGATTCGCGAGCACAAGATCGAGAATGCCGTCGGCGTCGAGGTCTGCCACGGCGACCGCGATCGTGGAGTCATTGGCGTCGCCAAAGGGCACGGAGGTTGGAAAATGGGCCTTGCCGTCATTGAGGTAGACGCGGTTCTGCCGACCCCGGGCCGTGGCGAGGATGTCGATGTCGCCATCCTGATCCAGATCCGCGAGCGTCAGGCTCCGCAAGCTGGTCGGTTCACCGAACGAGCCGTGTTGCCGAACCCTGCCCGCCCCATCGCCGAGGAAGATCGCGTTCGGTGCGTTGTCATTGGCCACCACGATGTCCAGTTTGCCATCGCCGTCCAGGTCGGCGAGCTCCGCCGCGTAGGAGGTGGCAAGGTCGGATCCCAGTGGCCGCGCAAGCTGGAACCGCGCCCGGCCTTGGTTGAACAGCAGGTAGTTCTGCTGGGGCCAGTGGCGCCCATTTGCAATGGCAACGTCCAAATCGCCGTCGCCATCCATATCGCCGAGGCGCACGCCGGCGGAGCGCTCGGACCCGGTCCCGAGCAACAGACGGGACCCCGTACGGAACTGACGTTCCTCCCCGGCCTGACCGGCCATGGGAGCTGCCAACAGGGAAAGACAGGCGAAGAATCGGATCATCGGGCCGGATGGGTTCATGGACAATCGTGCCAGTGACCCCAACAGGGTAGGCGGCAGGGCGCCCTCGGGGCTGGATCACCTAGCGAAACCGCCGACTCACCTTGGCGAAGCTCTTTCTGCCCTTCTCTAGGGCCGAACGAAAGGCCGGAACACTCGTCGCAAAAGCCTTCTTCTCGCTCTTGCTGAGCTTTAGATCCTTCGCATCCTCAGCCCAGGCCTCAAGCCGATCCAGGAACCCGTCGTCCGCGGTGGACGAGCGAAGAAAGGCCTGTTCCACGATTTCGACTCCTGCAAGGAGCGCCTTCTTGGGGTTCGATTCGCGGTGCTTGCGGTACTCCGCCCACAGCTTGTTGGCACTCTTGCCGTGTGCCTCGAGCGTGCCTGACCACTCGTCCTGCAACGCGTCGGCCTGGGCTGTGCCGGCGAAGTGGCGCAGGAACAAGGGCGCATGCCCAACCCAGGACTCGTCCTCCAACGCCCGCTTGTGGTTCTTGCCGAGCGACTTCGCGATCGCCGCCACGTGGGCATCCGCCGCCTTGTTCACGTCACGAAGCGCCTTTTCCGCGACTTTGACCGCGCGGCCGTCGATCCCCTCAAATTCGAGCGCTCGCGTCGCAACCTGCTGCAGCGCGACTGGATCCACATTTTCCTTCGGGCTGGCAAGTGCCTCGAGACAGATGGCGAGCCGCGCCGGGTTACTGGTCGTCATCCCCTCGCACCAGGCGAGCTGCTGGCTTGCATGACCCTGCGAGGGCCAGTGGTTCCAGCCGTCGAGCGATCGCAGACGCGCCAGCGGGTAGCCGAGCTTCCGGTAGTGCGCCGAGAGACTCCCCACGCTCTGGCCGAAGGGGACCACGGGGTCACTGGTTCCGTGCATGAGCACGATCGCCTGGTGATGGTTCTTTTTGCCCCCTTGGGTCCCGATCCACACGCCACTGGCGTGCCCGACCACCCCCTGGACGTCAGCGGGGTACGCCCCAGCGTAGTAGAAGGCGAAGAAGGATCCCTGGCTGTGGCCGTACAGAAAGGTAGCGTTGACCTTCCATTGTTTTCGCAGCTCGTCGTGCAGCTCTCGCATGCGCTCGAGATCCCCCTTGCGCTGGAGAGAATTGAAACCGCCACTCCCGTTGGATGTCGTCCCGTCGGGCGACACCACGATGTCGTCCGGCCGGAATGTGCCAGCCTCATGGTTCGCGAATCCCCAGCGGCGATCCAGATTGGAGCCGTGCAGGATCAAAGTCAGGTTCGCTCCCTCGCCCGCGTCGTAACCCTTGGGAACGAAGTACTCATAGGCCAGGCCGTTTGCAGCAGTCCAGGAGTAGCGCTTCCCCGTTGCCCGCGGCCCGGGCTCCTTCTCGGGAGCTTGGGCCCCAGCGACGGATGCGAACGCGAAGATCGCTACGACGAGCATGCGAGCAGCTCGGAGCATGGGCCCAGGGTTTTTTTTGATCTGCATTCCGAAATCGAGAGAGTTGCAACTCCAAAGGAGAGCGATGGGGTTCCTTCCCTTCCCTATGGAGTCTCGTTCAGCATCCTACGCAGGCTGCCCAAAAGCTGAAACCACCTAGGTAGCGCCGCAGTATCGTCCGCACTAGAGGCCGGTGGGATTTGCCCGCCCCCTGGCAGCGACTAGGCCGGCTTGCCCATCGCTCTTCGACACACCAGGCCCAGCGCTCCAGCTCCAAGAAGGATGAGGCCCAGGGTACGACCCCAAGGCTGGCTGCTGCGACCAGGAGCGCCCGCGGGATCTGGACGATACAGGGCCCCTGCCAACATGGCTTCCTCTGACGATTCCTCTGCGTCCAGCGTGATCATGGCTGGGTCCAGCGAATCCCTCAGGTCAGCGATGCGTTCCGGCGGCACGCGAAGCGGCTCCAGCCCGCGCAGGATCTCTGCCTGCGCCCTCGCACGCCCGACTTCGCCTAAGTGGAGGCAAAGCGTGCCCGCGGGAAATGGAACGGGGCTGCGAACGACCTTGCTCAGACTCGGGTCCATCGCACGCCCTTCCAGATACGCGAGTGCCTCGTCGTCGGAGGCGAACGCGTCGTATCCGTTGGGGCGAAAGGCTCTGCAGAGAACCTCCCCCAGGGATCCACGGAATTCGTCCGCTGCGGGCCCCTCGGCCAGCTCCATAGCCGGATAGGCGCGAACCCGGTGGTAAAACGCCTCCAGGTTGGAGAAGTGGTAACTCTGCATCAGCTCGCAGATGTAAATCTGGTCCTGCACATACGAGAGCTTCTCCTCGCCGAGCTTGGAGGCAGCGATCGCTCGCTGCTCCTCGGCCTTGGGGATCTGGACCGCAGCCTGCTGCCGATTTCCCATCGTTGATGCGAGCCCCCATTCCGCAAGGTGAGGGTAGGCCTTCTCCCAGGCTTCCATGCCCCCCCCCAAACAGGTCTACGCGGAGCACTGAATATCCCCCTTCCGCCGGGAGTCCGGAGTAAATTTCGCTCCATTGAGATTGCGCTCCTTGCTGCTGCACCAGCAATGAAAACCAGCGTGGATGCAGGACGAGCTTGGGCGGGAGGTTGCCGATGTTCAGGACCCAGCGATCGGGGTCGATGGTGTCGACGGTGATGTAGGTCCCGTCTTCGATCTCGCCAAGCATCGGATTCCCGTCCGGGAGTGCTTGCCTACCAATGCCCTGATCTCCGAATAACCGCAGGCCGATCAACGAAAGGGCTACGAGCGCAGCCACTGCCAGCACAACCCGTTTCAGACGCGGCCTGCTTCCCTTGGAATCGGAACGATTCCGGTCTCGGTCGAGCAAAGCCGGCGGACCTGCATCCAAGCCATCGGCCCAGGCGGCCGCTGCTTGGCGTCCCGAACCGCTGAAGTGGATGGCCCCCCCAGCTCCATCCATTTTCACTTGCCTCCAGTCGAGGGCTGAGGCAAGCGTGACCATGGAAGCCAGGCTCTCGGGAAAGAGATCCGGGCTGTCGTCCGCACGAGCCTTAGCGAGCAGCCCTCGATCCTCAGCGGATAGCTCCCGTTCCGGATGCACGATCAGGTCTGCGAGCAAGCGTTCGAGCTTGGCTTGCTGCTCATCTTCGGGCTTGGGCGCATCGCTTCCTTCATGCCGTCTGAGCCACGTCCCCGTGAAACCCGGATGCTAGCCGCATGCCATGCCTAGCTGCGAGCCTCTCCACCTGCCAATACACGCAGTCCAGATGCCGTGTGAGCTGCTCGATCGCCGGGGCCTACCCCGCAAGGGAGCGCTTCACCAGGTCGAGTTCCTCGGAAGGGCAGGGCATAGAGGAAACGCAGAGAAGAACAGCTCAGCAACGCCGAGCGGTTCGGTTCTGATTGTGGCCCCAAAGCCGCTACCGTCAAGGATGGACACAGGCCCCTCGGTCCCGATCTCCAGGCTCAGGTGAGACCATTCTGCACCTACTCAGAGCGATAGGGTCCTTCGAGCAAGCCGTCTCTCCGGCTGCGGATGAGGTCGTGACAGACCCCTGCTGCCAATTCCCGACTCGCTTCTCCCTTGGTACTGAGAACCTGCGTCGCAAGCGCCACTGCCAGGGCGCCGAACCATCCCCCGCCCGCGCCGCCCGAACTCTGACTGCGCTGAGCGCGTCCCTTCCAGAGAACCTCGCCCGTCCCCGCATCCAGCAGGCGGCCCGACACCGCGACTTGGGTCCTCGACGTGATCGCGTGATAGTCCGTGCCCCACTCTTCGATGGTCAGGTACAAGACCGCGTCTGGGTCGAAGACCTCCTGCAAGTTCTCAAGCGACACCGAATGCATGTCGTCGGGCGTCGGCAGTCCGTTCTCGAGCAGCATGCTCTGGACAAGGGCCACAGGGAACACGTAGTAGCCCTGCTCCGCCAAGGGTTGCGTGATACTCGCGAGCACCATCGATGAGCCGTCGAGTTCGAGCGTGGCGTCGACGGGCGGTAGGACTAGAATCGAGCTTGGAGAGTGCCTTAGGAACGGCTCCATGTCCCACGACTTGTGGGACTGGCAGGCGCTGCCCAGCAAGAGAGTCAAGCCCGCGATGAAACAGCTGGCATCCATGGTTCTCATTGCGCTCCCTCCAGGCGATCCAGCAAACCCGCGACAAAGGCACGGCTTTCCGGATAGGACTGCATCTCAGACTCGAAGGCGACGAGGGCTCGATCGATATCGCCCTGCAGCAGCAAGAGATATCCGAGGTGGGCTTGGAAGCCCGGCGGTAAGGGGCGTCCCCCCAGGAGGCTCTTCTCTTCACTGGCGGTGAGCCGGGCAACGTGCGCCCCAACATCGACCCCGCCAGGCTGAGCGGCGAACTCTCTCACGGAGTTTTGGTATCCCCCCCATTCGTAGGTCGACCTGCCGGGCCCGCCGCAGGCGGTCGCTGCAGCGAGCAGGCAGGCAGCTGCAGGCACAAGCACCGAGTGGCTCATCGGACTTCGGCGGGAATCCACGCGCCGCTCTCGATGGCCTGCACGAGCTTGTTCACGGCATCGGTCACCGCCAGGTCGAGCACCTTGCCGTTCAGCGTCGAGTCGTAGCCTGCCCTGGATCCAAAGCCCAAGACCTCCCGGCTCGAAAGCGTGTATTCACCAGCCCCTTGGATCGAGTGCACGACGGTCGAGTTCCTGGCGTCGATCAAGTTGATCGTCACCTTGCTGTAGGCAGCCTGCTGCTTTCCCTTGCCGAAGATACCGAAGAGCTGCCTGTCGCCGGTCGTCTTGCGGCCGAACTCCGTGACCTGGCCGCTGATGAGGTAGCGCGCAGCGCTAATTTCCAGGGTGGTTCCGGCGAATTCAGCCTCCCGCTGAATGGTCTCCAGGTTCTCCCGATCGGCCAAACGAAAGCGGCCCGTCTGGGCGAGGTGGGCTTTGAGGATCGTGCGCGCCTGACCGCCGAGGCGGTCGACACCATCGCTAAAGATCCCCCGCTGGTAGGGCGAAACGTTTCCGAAGCGGCCGATGGCGAGATCGGTGAGCGGGCCGGAATAGGCCATCCCCGCACTCGCCACGGAGCGTGTCTCTACGACGCGCTGGGATTCGGTGGCTTGGCAGGCTTGGAGGACGAGAAAAGCAAGGGCGAGTACGGAGGTCTTCATGGGGTCGGTCGTCGGAGATTCGGGTCCAACCCACCAGGCGCCAGTTGCTCACGGCGCGGCCACGCGGAATGGAACTTTCCGCCCAAAGGCCCTGCCCAGTGAGGACCTCAGCACGCCAAGCGGTTGCCCCAGCTCCGAGGCCGGTTGGCCGCGGAGCCAGGCCCTGCCCGCACCGCAGACTTCTCGCCACGGCCCTTGTGCTCGCCCAGGGGCCTGTGTACGGTCCATCACTGTCATATCCTCTCGGGGTCCAACGAATCTGCGGAACCACCCTGCTGCTCAGCGGGATCGCCACCTCACCAGGGGGCTAGGTTTGCTCGCTAGCTTCCTGCGCCCCCCTGTAAGTCGGGCCTTCTGGCCGGCTTGTGCCCCTTGGAGGCAGTGAGAGAAGGATTGTTGCAGCCGACATGCGTCGCTGCCGCCTTCCCATGCCTTCGCCCCTGCCTGCTTCTGCTTCCTCGCCTTGCGACGGTTGGCTCCAGAGACGGCCTACACTCGAGCCAACCAAAACAACCCATGGGTAACAGAATCTACGTCGGCAACCTCTCCTTCGACACCAACGAAGACAGCCTCCGCTCCGCCTTCGAGGCCGACGGTCGCAGCGTCAAGGAAGTCACCGTGATGGCCGACCGCGACACCGGTCAGCCCCGTGGCTTCGGCTTCGTCGAAATGGCCTCGAGCCAAGACGCCGAGTCGGCGATCCAGGCGCTCGACGGCACCAACCTCGACGGCCGTACCATCAAGGTGAACGAAGCCAAAGAGCGCCAGCCCCGCAGCGGCGGCGGCGGCGGCTATGGCGGCGGTGGCGGCGGCCAACGCTGGTAGGCACCCGCCCCCCATCCGTATCTGACGACCGCCGTGGCCCAATCGCCACGGCGGTCTCTATTTGTCTCCACCCCACCCCGCGCTTCCTGCGCGCGCCTAGACCAGCCACCAATGTCCAAGACCCTCTACATCGGCAATCTCCCCCGCGAGGCCACCGCAGATACCCTGCGCGAACTCTTCACCGCCGAAGGCCGCGAGGTCGCTAGCGTCAAACTCGCCACCTACAGCAAGAACGGCAAATCCCGTGGCTTCGGCTTCGTTGAGATGGCCGACGATGAGCAGGCCGCCGCCGCCCTTCTCGCCCACCAGGGTACGGTCCTCGAAGGTCGTGAAATGAAGATCGGCGAAGCCAAGGACAAGAAGATTGAGCGCGCCGTCAGCAGCGGCTACGAAGACGAGGGCGGCCCCCGCAGCGGCGGCGGCAACCGCCGCAGGCGCTGAGCGCCCTCCACAGCGTCGCCCTTGGGCGACAGCGCCTCCGGCCACTTGGGCCTGGTCCACTCCCCGCACTGGGACTGGATCAGGCCCTTCCTCGATTCGGAGGGGGGACGACCGACGATGCCGGGCTGAGGCGGCCGGCGTTTCCGCCCCCCCTGCCGCTTGATTGGGAACCCATGCTCAGACCCTGCGCAGACCCGAGTCCGATCAACAGGTGCAGCGCCCCTGGGCTCGACACTGCCCTGGTCCTGGGTGCGACGCAGCGCAAGGGACCACCAATCCCCGCGAAGACCTTGGTCGCCCTTCCTCCGGTGCGCTACCGAAGGCGAGTACGGGGTGAGAATGCCCCACCTGGCTGCTGCGATTCCGCCGGTTTGCGCGGATAATTCGGCATGGCCGCAACTCTCCCCCCGAGCATTTTCAACGACGTCGTCGGGCCCGTGATGCGCGGGCCGTCTAGCTCCCACTCGGCGGCCTCGGTGCGTATCGGACGCCTGGCCCGTGACCTGTGCGCAGGCCAGCCGGACTCCGTCCTCGTGGAGTTCGACACCGGGGGCTCCCTGGCGACCACCCATGAGAGTCAGGGCTCCGACATGGGGCTCTTCGGCGGACTGCTGGGCTGGGAGGCAGACGACGCGCGCCTGCCCGATTCAGCTGCTGCCCTGGAGGCCGCAGGTATCTCCCTGGAGATCCGCTGTTCCGAGCTCGGCGACCCCCACCCCAACACCTATCGATTGACCCTGCGCCGCGGCGAGGCCGAGCACAGCCTTGTCGCCCTGTCCACCGGGGGCGGCATGATCGAGGTCATCGAACTCGACGGCACAGCCGTACAGCTGCACGGCGACTACGCCGTGACTTTGCTCGACGTCCAAGACGACGGCACATCGACAATGGCCACCCTTGAGATGGTTGCGACACTCGATGTCGTGGAGGCCAGGGGGTCCCATCCCGTGCGGGTCCTTTGCATGGGCCAGGACTTCCTCTCCGAGGAACACCTTGCCCAACTGCCCGCCGTCCAGCGCGTCCGCAGGCTAGGAGCCGTGCTACCCGTGCGCTCTCGCCGGAGCCTCCGCGTACCATTCCTGCACGCCAGTGAAATGGTGGCCGCAGGGGATCCTCAGCAACGGCGGCTCTCGGACTTTGCCCTCGACTACGAATGCGCTAGGGGCGGCATCGATCAGGCGGAGGTCTTGGCGCAGATGGGCAAGATCCTGAAGATCGTCCGAGGAGGCGTACAGGAAGGCCTAGCGGGCACCGAGTACGCGGATCGCATTCTACCCAGGCAGAGCGATGGCTTCGCGGCCAAGCTCGAGCGAGGCGAGCTCCTCGACGGCGGCATCCTCAACCGAGCGATCCTCTACGTCACCGCCCTGATGGAGGTGAAGAGTTCGATGGGCGTGATCGTCGCCGCACCCACAGCGGGATCCTGCGCCACCTTCCCTGGAACCTGCGTGGCCGCCGCCGAAGTGCAGGGATCCACCGAGGAGGAGACGATCCGCGCCATGCTGGCGGCAGGCCTGATTGGGGTCTTCACCGCCACGCGCTCCAGCTTCGCGGCTGAGGTCGGCGGCTGCCAGGCCGAGACCGGCGCTGGCGCGGCGATGGCCGCTGCGGCCCTGGTCGAACTCGCCGGCGGCCACGCCGGACTCGCCCTCAGCGCAGCCAGCCAGGCGCTGCAGAACGTACTCGGCCTCGTGTGCGACCCTGTTGCGAATCGCGTCGAGGCCCCCTGCTTGGGGCGCAACGTTGCAGGCGCGGCGAACGCTCTCGCCTGCGCCAACATGGCGCTAGCCGGCTATGACCACCTGATCCCGCTGGACGAGGTGCTCGACGCCCACAGGGAGATCTCGGAAAACATGGCCAGGGAACTGCGCTGTACCGCACTGGGTGGTCTTTCGATCACCCCCACATCCAAGGCCATCGAAGCCCGCCTGTGCGACTCATCCGGCTGCGGGAGCTGCAGCTAAGCTCCAGCATCCCCCCACCCAAGCAAGCCCCCAAGACCATGGCGAACGAACACTTCCTCGCGCCCCGCGACCCCTTTGCGACCGGAATGCTCGAGGTCGATGCCCTGCACACGCTGTACTACGAGCGCTGCGGCAACCCCGAAGGTATCCCGATCCTGTTCGTCCACGGTGGACCTGGCGCAGGGTGCTCGGAGCTCGACCGCTGCTTCTTCGACGCCGACGCCTTCCACGCGATCCTCTTCGATCAGCGAGGCTGCGGCCGCTCTCGGCCACTCGGGGAGCTCAAGGACAACTCCATCGAACATCTAATCGCAGACATCGAACGGCTGCGGATCGAATTGGGGATCGAGCGCTGGCATGTTTTCGGGGGATCCTGGGGAAGCACGCTCAGTATGGCCTACGCCCAGGCTCACCCTGAACGAGTCTTGAGCTTGGTGCTGCGCGGCATCTGGCTCCTAACCCAGGCCGAGCTGCGCTGGTGGCTCTACGACATGGCTTGGATCCAGCCCGAGCGTTGGCGCACCTTTGCCGAGCACATTCCCGAGGCCGAGCGAGATGATCTGCTCGAAGCGTACTGGCGCCGCCTAAGCGGCAGCGATCATGCAGCGGCACTGGACGCGGCCAGGCACTGGAGCATCTACGAAGGCTCTAGCTGCACGCTGCTGCCCAATCCCGAGTTCAGCGCTGCGTTCGGCGAAGACGAACTCGCCTGGAACCTGGCGCGCCTGGAGGCCCAGTTCTTCCGCGCAGGGATCCAACCCGACAACGCGCTCCTCGCCGGCGTCGAACGAATTCGCTCCATCCCGGCGTTCGCCGTGCACGGACGGTACGACATCGTCTGCCCCATCCGCAGCCTCGATGAACTGAAGAGCGCGTGGCCGGAGCTCGATGCAGCGATCGTCCCCGACGCCGGCCACTCCTCCCACGAACCGGGCATCACCCGGGAACTGGTGGCAGCCACCCAACGCATCGCCCGCACCGGTTCCCCCGCCCGGGCGCACAACGGCTGATACCCGGTGAAGCCCGCCGAAGACCGGAGCCTCAGGGCAGCTTGCGAATCCTCAGATTGCGAAACTCGATCGGTGCGCCCTCTGCCTCGAGGGCCAAGTAGCCCGTCGCCGGGGAGCAGGAGTTGCCGCCGTTCACCTCTTCGCCGTTCACCCATAGTCGCACCTCTCCGTTGATCGCGCGGATGTAGTAGTGGTTCCACTGGCCGGCGGACAGAGTCCGCCGTTGGCTAGGAAAACTGCGCGAACTCGTGGGGTTGCCCACGCGAAAGGAAGTGCCGCCCTCGTCCGTGTACTCGATCGTGGGCGTGAATGCGTTCATCGTCGATGAGCCGACGGGAAACACATCCCCGTGGCTGGTGAACCAGTCCGAGTGAGCCCCCTTCGACGCCTGCCAGTCCGTCTCGTAGCCGAGGTCGAGAACCTGCACTTCGATGCCGCTGCGCGGAAGCGCGCCGGACGGTAGATCGGTGAACGCGGATTCCGGGCACCACAGGAAGACCCCCGAGTTGCCCCCGTGATCGTGATGCTTCCACTCCAAGACCATTTCGAAGTTGGTGTACTTCAATACGCTCCTAGCGCCGCCGATAGGCCGGCCGCTGCATCGGATCACGCCGTCCTCCTCGCTCCAGGTCTCGGCATCTCCGTTCACGTTGACGAAGTCGTCTAGCGAGAGCTCGGTCCAGCCCGCTCCGGTGATCTGGGCCGCGGGCAGCGAGGCGTCATCCTGGTTGAGAACCAGGCCAGCGACCACAGGAACAAGAACTGCTAGGCGAATCGCGATGTGCATGGGAAGACCATAGGGAATAGGCCTGGCGATCGGGAGTCGCGCCGCCTATGGGGAGCGCAAGGCCGGGTCCGAGGCCCAAGCGTCAAGCTCCTAGCCCGTGGCCCCAAGCTGGCTGCCTGACGCAGCCATCTCTTTCTCCGCTTCGATCCTGCCTACCCGTGGATCGGGTTGTTGCCATTCAGCCAAGGGCGATCCCTGTAGGGCGCGGAGCTGACCTGGTCAGCCGGCCCCGGCCCAACGGCGTGGGGTTGACGTTGGTCTAGAACAGGATCTGCTGAATGCCCAGCCAATGGATCGGGCCCCCTGTCATCTTGGTACGCGGTCGCGCTGTTCCCGCGGCCCTGTGCCCTGGCGTTCGGGGTCTCCACCGCATCGGATCCCCACGTGCCCTGGCCCATCGAAAGGAACCAGAAGGCTCGGTCGAGTACTCAGCGCTAGATCTGGGTGTCCCCCCGGATCGTGCCTGCTGAGCCTCAGGCCCCGGCGTCCCCCCCAGGATCCGCGCTGAGCGCACCATCGCAACCCAGTATTTGACAGAGCGATCGCGTCTAGTCTCTTCGACAGGGGCAACAGCCTCGGCAAAGGCTAGAATTCGGCCGTTCGCTTCTCCCATCTCCCAACATCAATCGCGATGAACCAGCTTGCTGCAGGCCTCGTGGGCCTTTCCCTCTTCGCCGGCTCCCTTACCAGCTGCTCCTTCAGTCCACCCAAGCGCACGGCATACACCGGCGCAGACACGGTCGACACCGTGGATCCCAGCATGTTCCTTGGGACCTGGGATGTGCGCATCCTGAACCCCATCGAGGGTGAGGAGGACTACAGCATGGTGATCACCTACAAGGAAGATGGAACCATGGAAGCGAACTCCGAGGGTGGCCAAGAAGGCATGCGCATGGCCTTCCGCATGCTCGGCCGCTGGACGATCGAAGGAGATGTGATCAACCAGACGATGGAGTCCATCGAGGAGACGAGTGGCAACTCGATGGCTGCGTTCCTGAAACCGATCCTCAACTCCAACAAGAAGAATGCTTCGGGTTCGGCAAACGTCTACGACTCGAGCGCCGATCGCCTCATCCTTGTTTCCGTCGAGCAAGGCCAGGCGCAAGAACTGACGCGCCGCTAGCCTCCGAGCTGCAGCGGGTACGCGGGCACCTCGGGGTGCCCCGAGTACTCCGCGTCTGCTCAAAGAGTGACCTCCTTCTAGCGGCGCTCTCCATGCTGGAGGAGCGCGCCGAGTGGGTTGTGGAGTCGGCGCTTCCGCTCCTCCTGGATGAGGATACCTTCCCGGTCCGCTTGGGCGACCTAGGGTGTCCTTCCCTCGTGCACCCTGCGTCGAATGCGCCTCCGTCAACCAGCGGATGCCCCCCGAGCCAAAGCCCTGGGCGGGGAGAGGGCCGCCATGACGAAGGGAACCCGCAGGCGCTCGCACAACGCCAGCTGCCCAATCCGGCCGGCGCCGATTGTTGCCGAGTCCCTCCAAGACCAGAGGACTGGGACGGGAAGGCTCCCGACCTGGTAGAGAACCGCCTCTAGGAGAGCGGCTTAGTCTTGGATCCCAGTCGATGCAGGCATCAAGTCGCAGAGTGTGTTCGCTGACTGCAGCTCCGGCTTCCGTTCCTCGCCCCCTCAGTCCCCATCTGCCCCGGGAAGGAGCCAGTTCGGTGCTTGTAGCTCCACCAGGGTGGGAACCGGTTCGAGGTCACCTGTACGCAGGAATTCGAGCACGGCCCCGTCGAATTCCGGCGACATCTGCCGCGCCTCGACCAGTGCCCCGTGGGATCCGCCCTCAACGACCACAAGCTTGCTGTTCGAAAACGCGGGCGCCATCTCTAGGGCATTCTCGAAGGGGGTCGACGTGTCCCAGGTGCCGTGCACCAAAAGAGTGGGGACGCTGGTCGAGAATTCGGTGCGGAACTCGTCCCCCAGATCGTTGTCGAAGACCGGACAGGTCCAGTCGTAAAACTGGCCGAGGGGTCCGACGATTTCCGCGGCAGGGTCGGCTAGCAGCTCGGCGTGGCGCGCCGCGCTGATCCCCGAACCGCAGTCGAGTCCAAAGAAGCTCGCTGTCGGCAGGATCGAAAAGAAGCCGCGCTGGAGAACCGCTCGTCCTGCGTCCCCAAGCTCGCCCCGCGCAACAGCGATCATGTCCCGGGGCCAGGCCCGAATGCCTTCACGGGAACCGGTACGGGACGTGATCCCCGTGGCCAGTTCACGCAGTTGGGCAGCATCGAGGTAGAGGGTCGAACGGCCGAGTTCCAGGGTCTGCGGTTCGCCTTCGAGGCGCTTGATCGCCGCGCGAAAGCCCGCCAACAGTCCGCCCTCCGGAATCTCGTCAGCTAGCGCGGGCGCCTGCTCCGCTGCTTGCGCGATGCGCTCAAGTGCATGCAGCACGTAGCTCGGCATGTCGTAGGTGTGGTCGGGTCCCTCGATACCACTAAGGAGCGCCCGTGCCACGCGCTCCGGATACCTACGCAGGATCGCCATCGCCCAGTGCGATCCAAAGCTGTTCCCCATCAGCGTGATCTGCTTGTAGCCCAGAGCCTTTGCCACATCGATCACGTCATCGGCTGCCTCCAAGACCGTAAAGCCGCCCAGGTCAAGCCCCTCTGCCTCCCAGTGCTCCCGGCAAGAGCGCACCCCCTCCACGATCGCTGCCCGCTTCTCCGACTCGGGAACGGCCCGGTCGAGGGGGATTCGTTCGTGGCTCTTGCAGGTGGTGTTCGGCGTCGAGCTGCCGATTCCGCGCTGGCCGACAACGACCACATCCGCGATCCGAGTGAGGGCTTCCATTTTCGCCTCGTAGAATCCGGGACGGGCGAAGGCCCCTTGGAGGCCGGGGAAACCAGGCCCCCCCATCAACAGGAAAATCGGCGGCTGCTCCTCGGTTCCCTCCGCTCCGTGGAACCGGTGAAACTCGACATGCAGAGTCCCGCTGTCCGATCTCGCGCGCACGATAGGCGCTTCGAAGACCCCCCGGTCAACCCCCAGCATCGCTCCCGACGTCAAGGGCATCTCGACCACCTCGAGCGTCAACAGGGGCGACTTCGTTGCGGCTGATTCCATGCTCGGGTCCTGCGCCCAAGGCAGGAGAGCCATGCAAAAGAGGGGACGGAGCAAGGACATAGGTATCATGGGTCGGCCTGAGGGGGCGCGCCGGCAGGGAGCGCTATGGAATTTCCGGGAGGGGTCTATACTCCGCTCCATGCAACGCATTTCGATGGCTGCCGGGTTCTTTGCACTTCTCCTGCTCGGAGCAGCCCTGGCCCCTGCTCCGATCGAGCGGACTTCCACTTCCCTGGTTTCTAGGGTCCTCACGACCTACACCCCGCAAGTGGAGGGCGCCGGGAAGCCCAACGCGATGACGAGTGCCGCAGCTGCCTTCCTCGATCGCCTTGACGACGAACGCCGCGCTGAAGCTGCCTTCCCGCTGGCAAGCCCGGAACGAGCGAACTGGACCAATGTGCCACCGGGTAGCGAGGAGGGTGGCGTCCGGCTCGGAGACTGCATCGAGGCCGAACTCCATGCGGCATGCGACCTCCTCGCCACCGTCCTCAGCGCTGAGGGCTACCAGCGCGTTCGGGACATTCTGCTGGCCGACGACCTACTCCTGCGCGATGGCCAGCCCCGGCGCGGTTTCGGTGCCGAGAATTTCTGGCTGGCGATTTTCGGAACCCCGTCGGCTAGCAAGCGATGGGCTCTCCAACTCGACGGCCATCACCTGGCCCTCAACCTGACCATCGAAGGCGACGCCATCGGCCTTTCCCCCACCTTCCTGGGCGCGCAGCCGGCACGCTTCGCAAGGGATGGCCAGGCCGGAAGGGTCGAGCCACTCGCCGAGGAGTCGGCCCTCGCCCATGCGTTCCTTCTCAGCCTTTCCGAAGATCAGCGCACCCGGGCGGTCGTCGCCTCCGAGCGACGGGGCAATCAGGCGGCTGCCGGCAAGGATGGTTTCGTACCGACCCCCGAGGGCCTGCCCTGCACCGAACTCAAAGATGAGCAGCGGGCGCGGTTGACCGACCTGCTCAAGCGCAGCGCTCACATCCTCCCCGCAGACCAGGCGGCGACCCGCACAAAGAGCCTCACCGCCGAGATCCAAGCCATGCACTTTGCCTGGAGCGGCCCCGTCGCGCACCCCGCCGACATGTCGTACCGTTTGCAGGGCCCGAGCCTCATCCTCGAGTTCGCCTGCCAGGACCTCGGCGGCGATCCCCTGCAGCACCTGCACTGCATGATTCGCAACCCTCGGGCGGAGTACCTTCCCAAAGCACTGGCCTCAGACCGCTAATGCTGCAGGCTGGGATTTCATGGAAGATCCGGCCTAGAGGTCCGGCCCAAAACACCGCGCGGGCGAGGTGCGGGCGATTCGACTCGAATCAAGGCGCCGGAATCCGTGCATGGTCGGCTCCATTCGCGGATTCTGGCAACGCAGAGTCGCGTCGAATCAGCCGTGCCTCGCCTGCGCGGGGTTTTCGGCCGGACCTCTAGCTCAATGTTCGGGTCCGCTGTCTCCAGCGCGGCCTGCCACGGTCCGGAGACGCACGACGGTGCATCCCTGGAAAGCGAGCTGGATAGGATGGGGCCCATGCCGCTGCTCCTTCCTCCGCCTGGGGACCCCCGGGTCCGGTACGTGGAATCCATCGAAGCCCTGCTCGCTACGCCCTTCGGGGGGACCTGCAGTGCGGTCTGCCTGCGGCGCAGCCCCAAAGGCGACTTCGATGAGCTCCTGCGAAGCTGCGATGCTGAAACGTCCTCAGCCCCGATCGACTTCGCATCGCTAGCCCGCACCGAGCTCAGCCCCGCCGGCCAGGCGGCCGCTGCCTATCTCCAGCGCGACCTGCAGCTTTTGTCCGAGGCGGGCCACACCCCCAGCGTCGAATTCGTGCGCAGCTATGCCCGCGATCCGGACGGGCTGTTGCCGACCGACGTCTACTCCTTCCACGTCGATCGGGCGCCGGTCCCCGCGGTTACGTTTCTCTGCACCTACACGGGGCAGCCCAGCGAGGGCCTGTTCCCGGATGAAGCCGAACGCCGAGTGGACGACCCCGAGGTTCGCGTACGGGCTCTAGCCTCGTTCGGAGGCCCGGATGGCCCCGCGTTCCGAGCTTTCTTGAGTGAACAGCACTACGATCTCCACTACCGGCCCGTGCCAGGCGCGAAGCCGTTTTCGTTCGGACTGGGCAACCTTTGGAAGCTGGCGGTTCAGTACCCCGGCGCCCCCGTCTCCGCGTTGATCCACCGCGCCCCCGCGCCAGATGCAAAGCCCCAAGCTCGGCTGATCTTGATCAGCTAGCCCCCTGGTGGAGCGGCCTTGCTGCGCCGTCTTCCCTCTCCGCGCGGCCAACGCTCGGACCCTGCCGGGAGATTGCAGGCTTCGGCCCGCAGTCCTGCATCCATCGCCGCCCCGCAGCCTCCGCTCCGGCCCCGGCGGCGAACGTCGATCGTTGCCTCTCCAGAGCTGGCGCTCGGCTATGCTTGCTGCCATGGCGCAACAGGAGAACGAGCTAGCCGATCTGACAGTCCTCGACCCGCAGGGCCAAGCGGTAGCGCTTGCATCGCTGTGGGCGGACCAGCCCTTGGTCTTGGCCTTCGTCCGGCACTTTGGCTGACTGTTTTGCGTCCAGGCCCTTACGCAGTTGCGCGAGGCATCCCCCGCCATTCGGTCGGCCGGCGCTGAGCTCGTCGCCATAGGCAACGGGACCCCACTGGAAACAGCAAACCTGAAGCAAGCCGAGGATCTGCCCTTCGTTTTGCTGACCGATCCCAGCCGGGCCTCGTACCACGCTGCGGGCCTGCGCGATTCCCTCGTGGCGAGTCTCTCCCCACGACTGGCCCTCAACGGGATCCGTGCCTGGCGACAGGGCTTTCGCCAGGGCCGGATCCAGGGCAGCGCTCTGCAGCAGGGAGGCGTCCTTGTCATCGATGAGGGCGGGGAGGTTGTAGCGCGCCACGTATCCCGCACCGGCGGAGACCACCCCCCCAGCGAGTGGATCTTCGATGCCCTCAAGCGCATCCGCAGCTAGGCGGAATGCGCGAGAGATGGAAACCGCCGTCCGCTACTGGTAGCGAGCGACCGAGTGTCGCAAGCGGAAGAGCAACCCGTCCCCGCTGATCGCCGGTGTCGCCATGCAGATCTCGCCCAGGGAGCTGCGCCCAAGAACACGGAACTCCCGCTCGGCTGCGATCACCACCACGTCACCCTGTTCGTTGACGAGGTAGATCTTGCCGTCCCCGGCGACCGGCGACGCGGTGTAGCCGCCACCGCCCTCCTCGAGACGCTCCCGGTAGAGCTCATCACCCGTCGCCCCGTCCAGGCAGGTGAGCACCCCGCTGTCGTAGCACAGCCAAAGCAGTCCGCGGTAGGCCAGGGGCGTCTGCATGTAGTTGCCACGCCGCTCCACCATCCAAGCCAGGTGCTTGGCCGCCCCCCCTTCCGGATCCGGGATCGGGACCGCATAGGGATCCACCTCGCCGGCATCGCCGGCATCGAGCGGCACGGCAAGCCCCGCTTCGGGCACGCCCAGGTCGCCCATCGCACCAAGCCGCACCGCGAAGACCGGCTTCTGTGGATGGGCCGAGACCAGCGGCCGGTGGTTGCTGGTGAGGTAGACCAGGCCGTCGCTCACCACCGGGGTCGGCACCGGAATGCCGCCGCCGCCGGCCATGCGCCAGACCTCGGCTCCCGTGTCCAGGTCGTAGGCGCCCATGTGCTTGCAGCCGTTGACCAGCACATGGAACTTGCCGTCCGGCAAGGCCGCCACTGTCGGCGTACTCCACCCGTTCACGTCGTCCCGCTCCGTGGTCCACAACACCTTCCCCGAGGCCAGGTCCAAGGCGACCAGCCGCGGTTCCTGCTTGACGTCTAGCTGCACGATCACCTTGCCCTCGGCGATGATCGGCGAGCTCGCGAAGCCCCATTGCAGCTCCGTAGAGTTCCAAGGCCCGCAGTCCAGGGGCCCCTGGTCAAACACCCAGCGCTGCTTGCCCGTGGCCGCATCGAAGCAAAACAAGCCCTGAGAGCCGAACTGCGCGACCACCGCATCACCGCTGGCCGCCGGAGTTGAGTTCACCTGCGTCGCTTTGGTATGGCGTCCGAATGGTGGCACCGCTTTCACCGCGAGCACATCCCAGAGAACTTCGCCCTTCGCAGCGTCCATGGCGATCACCCGAAACTCGGTCTCCACCAGATCCTCCGCCGAGTCACCCGCGCCGTAGAGCCCCACCTTCAGCGAAGGCTCCAGGCCAGCGGGGATCGCCGTCGTCACAAAGACACGCCCGCCGAGCACGATCGGCGAAGAGTGGGCCAGGCCCGGAATCTCCGTCCGCCAGGTCGGCTCCTCCAGCGCCAGGGGCAAGCTCCCCTCCCCAATGC